>JBJKXM010000062.1:0-30245 GCA_045561575.1 Flavobacteriales bacterium | reverse complement strand
ATATCAACTATCTCTACAGTTGTAGGAATAATTTTTTGTGGTTTAACAAGTTTAGATATTTCATCTAATCTTGTGTCTGGAACTGAAATTACACCAATATTTGGTTCTATTGTACAAAAAGGAAAATTCTCAGATTGAGCTTTTGCTTTAGATAAACAATTAAACAAAGAAGATTTACCAACATTAGGAAGACCAACAATACCACATTTTAAAGCCATAGAAGAAATTTAGTTTGCAATATTAATCATTTCATTAATTAAATATCTATTAATCTAAAAAATATAGATTGTCAATAATACGTTAATAAATAGGTTTATATATTTTTTTAATAAATGAAAAAATTAAACGTAAATTTTAAATTTGATGAAATTATAATTTTATGAAAACAGTTCAAGAACTAGAGGATTTATGCATTCAGATTAGAAGAGATATTTTAAGGATGGTTCATGCAAATAGTTCGGGACATCCTGGAGGATCATTAGGTTGTACTGAATTTTTAGCAACTTTATATTTTAATCATCTCAAACACAATACAGAATTTGATATGAATGGAATAAATGAGGATTTATTCTTTTTATCCAATGGACATATTTCACCAGTTCTATACTCTGTTTTAGCTAGATCTGGTTATTTCGACATCAAAGAATTAGCTACATTTAGAAAGATAAATAGTAGATTACAAGGCCATCCAACTACTCATGAAAAATTAGAAGGTATTAGAGTTGCAACAGGTTCACTTGGACAAGGGTTGTCTGTAGCAATTGGAGCAGCTATTACTAAAAAATTAAATAAAGATGATCAATTAGTCTTTTCACTTCATGGTGATGGGGAGTTACAAGAAGGACAAATTTGGGAAGCTGTGATGTATGCCTCTGCAAATAAAATTGACAATATAATTGCTACTATTGACTATAATAAAAAACAAATAGACGGAGAAATTGATGATGTTCTTCCAATGGGTAATCTAAAAGCTAAGTTTGAAGCATTTGACTGGATAGTCCTTGAGGAGAAAAATGGTAATGATCTTAAATCAATTTCTACTGTTTTATCTAATGCAAAAGAAATGACAAAACAAGGAAAGCCAATTGTTATTTTACTTCACACTGAAATGGGTAATGGTGTTGACTTTATGATGGGAACACATAAATGGCACGGAAATGCTCCTAATGATGAACAACTTGAAATAGCTTTAGCTCAAAATACTGAAACACTTGGTGATTACTAACAAAAAATCAATAATAATATTTTTTATATTGAGTATTCTACTCTCTGTAGAAGTATTTTCACAAAAAAAACAAGAACCTGTAAATAGAATTTTATTTGTTTTTGATGCTTCACAATCCATGCTTGGTAGATGGCAAAGTGGAAGAAAAATTGATATTGCAAAACAACTACTAACAAATATTACAGATTCGCTTAAAGATGTAAAAAATCTAGAGCTTGGACTTAGAGTCTATGGGCATCAAAGAAGTTTTCCTCCGCAAGATTGTGACGATACAAGATTAGAAATTAATTTTATTCCTTCTAATGTTTTTGCTGATAGAATTAAAGGAAAATTAAGCATGATTCGAGCAAAAGGAACCACTCCTATTGCTAAATCACTTGAGGAAGCTGCTGCAGATTTTCCTCTTGATAATTCAAGAAATATTGTAATATTAATTACTGATGGTAAAGAAGAATGCGGTATGGATCCATGTGCTGTTTCTAGATTGTTTGCAAAAAAAGGAATTATTCTTAAACCTTTTGTAATTGGAATAGGTTTAGATAAATCATGGAAAGATAATCTGGATTGTGTAGGAACTTTTTTTGATGCTGCAAATGAAAGAGACTTCTCAAATATTTTAAATATTGTTATATCTCACGTTGTAGATAATACAACTACACAAGTTAATTTACTTGACTCTCTTGGTAATCCAACTGAAACAGACGTTCCACTTACATTCTATGATAATTTTACAGATATTGTAAAATATAACTTTGTACATACTATGAATAGTATGGGGGTAACCCTGATACAATGATTATTGATCCTGTATTAAAATATAAAGTTATTGCACATACAATTCCTCCAGTTGAATCTGATATTATTACTATTCAACCTGGAAAACATACTATAATTCCTTTAAAAACTCCGCAAGGAAAATTAAAAATTATAATTAATACAAAAGAAGACTATCAGTTTATTATAAGAAAAAAAGGAGAAAGAGAAACCATTAATGTTCAAAATATTAATAAAACACAAAAATATTTAACAGGTTTTTATGATATTGAGTTACTTACATTGCCAAGACAATACTTCAATAATATTAGAATAAATCAAAATCAGTTAACAAAATTACAGCTACCAAGCACTGGACTAGTTAATATTTTATTACCTGCAAATGGATATGGTGGAGTTTATCTGAATGACGGAGATAAATTAACTGAGATTTATAAATTTAATGGAGAATCAAACCAATATAAACTAACCTTATTACCAGGAAAATATACCGTTATTTATAGAGCTAAATCATCAAAGAAATATATTTATACAAATGAGGAAACATTTGTTATTAAATCAGGAAAATCACAATTAATTAAAATTTATTAAAATGGAAATGAAAGATACTAGATCTGGTTTTGGTGCAGGATTGACAGAATTAGGAAAGACTAATGAAAATGTTGTTGCACTTTGTGCTGATTTAACAGGTTCATTAAAAATGAATGACTTCCAAAACAATCATCCTGAACGTTTCTTTCAAGTAGGAATCGCTGAAGCAAATATGATGGGAATTGCTGCTGGTATGACTATTGGAGGTAAAATTCCTTTTACTGGAACATTTGCTAATTTTTCAACCTCTAGAGTATACGATCAAATAAGACAGTCTATAGCTTACTCTAATAAAAATGTAAAAATATGTGCATCTCATGCTGGAGTAACTTTAGGTGAAGATGGTGCAACTCACCAAGTATTGGAGGATTTAGGAATGATGAAAATGCTTCCTCATATGACGGTAATAAATCCTTGTGATTATAATCAAACTAAAGCTGCAACCTTAGCAATTGCAGAACATATTGGGCCTGTTTATTTAAGATTTGGAAGGCCAAAAGTACCAAATTTCACTAATGATAATCAAGAATTTATTATTGGTAAAGCTGTACATTTACAAGAAGGAAATGATGTTACTATTGTTGCAACTGGTCATTTAGTTTGGGAAGCCTTAGAAGCCGCTAAAAAACTTAATGAACAAAATATAAGTACTGATGTAATTAATATCCATACAATTAAACCATTAGATTCTGAAGCTATTATAAAATCAGTACAAAAAACAAAATGTATTGTTACCGCTGAAGAACATATGCTAAATGGTGGATTAGGTGATAGTATTGCTCAACTACTTTCAAGAGAGTTACCATCACCATTGGAGATGGTTGGAGTAAATGATACATTTGGAGAAAGTGGAACACCAAGACAACTTATGGAGAAATATGGCTTGACCTCTAATGATATTATTAATGCTGCTAATAAAGTAGTAGCTAGAAAATAAAATTATGAATACAGCAGTAGATATTTTTAAAAAATATCAAGCTCAAACTTTTCCATATCCCTCTTTACTACAAATAAGCAAAGCCCATGGTTCATATATTTTTGATATAAATGATAAAAAATATCTAGATTTTATTGCTGGTGTCTCAGCTACTTCACTAGGACATTCAAATGAAAAAGTTTTAAATGCTGCAAAGAAGCAAATTGATAAATATACTCACGTTATGGTTTATGGTGAATATATCCAAGAACCACAAATCAAATTAGCAAAATTACTTGCTGATAACTTACCGAATAAGCTATCTACCTCATATTTTACTAATTCTGGAACTGAAGCAATTGAAGGTGCTATGAAGTTATCTAAAAGAATAACTGGTAGATCTGAGATAATATACTGTAAAGATTCGTATCATGGATCTACTCAAGGATCACTTAGTGTAATGGGGAATGAAGAATATAAATCCAAATACAGACCTTTATTACCCAATTGCAAACAAATAGTTTTTAATGATATAAAATCATTAGAATCAATTAGTTGTAAAACTGCTGCAGTTATTATTGAAACTATTCAAGGTGCTAGTGGATTTAAAATCGCTGATAATAAATTCCTTAAAGAATTAGACAATAAATGTAAGGAGCATGATGTATTAATTATATTAGATGAAATACAAACCTGTTATGGCAGAACAGGTAAACTTTTTGGATTTGAAAATACTCCAATTATCCCTGACATTCTATGCATTGCTAAAGGAATGGGTGGTGGATTTCCTATTGGAGCTTTTATTTCATCTTGGGATAATATGAATAAGTTAACATTTAATCCAAAATTAGGACATATAACTACATTTGGTGGCCATCCAGTTAATTGTGCTGCAAGTCATGCAACATTAAAATTCATTTTAGAAAATAATATTGTTGAAGAAATAAATGAAAAAGAAGCCTTATTTCGAAAAATGCTTGTTCATGAAAAAATTAAAAGTATTACTGGTAAAGGTTTAATGCTTTCAATAGATTTATATGATAATCATGAAATTAATTATATAGTAGAAAGTTGTATGAAAGATGGCTTACTACTATTTTATTTCTTATTTAATGACAGATCTATAAGAATTACTCCTCCTTTGACAATTACATTAAATGAGATCGAAGAAGGATGTAAAATATTACTAAAAAATTTAAGCTAAATATTTTCTTTAAACCAATTATTAAAAACTATAATATTAATTCTAATCAATTACCATTTTCTTTGTCGTTTAGCATAGGAACAAAAGAAAAATTACCGTGAGTAGTAACTTTAGTTTTAGTTTCTGATATTTTTTCAACTAGGTGCATTTCCTGATTATCTCCATCTCCAACAGGAACAACCATCTTACCCCCAATTTTTAATTGATTAATTAATTCTTTTGGAATAAATGGTGCTCCACATGTAATTATAATTCTATCAAATGGAGCAAATTTTGGAAGACCTTTATAACCATCCCCATAAATAAACATACAATCATAGCCAATTGTTGGAAGAAATTGTTTAGTTTTATTAAACAAATCCTTTTGACGTTCAATAGTATATACATGAGTTTCTAATAAAGTTAAAACAGCAGCCTGATATCCAGAACCTGTTCCAATTTCAAGAACTTTTTGATATGGTTTTATATCTAATAATTGCGTTTGAAAGGCAACAGTGTATGGTTGAGATATAGTTTGACCAGAACCAATAGGAAATGCTTTGTCTTGGTAAGCAAAATTAACGAATGCATTATCCATGAAAAGATGTCGAGGAATTTGCATTATAGCATTAAGAATTTTGTTATTGGTAATTCCTTTATTAGAAATTTCATCAACTAATTTCTTTCTTAATCCTTTGTGCAAAAAACTATCTTTCATGAATATCAATAATAAATGTTTAAAGTGTATTTTTGAAAAACTTAATTACAAAAAAAATATATATTGTCTTTCAATATTTATTTTTAAAAAAATATAATACACATTGTCTTGTTAAATTAAAAATGACAAACAAAATATTTACACTACTTATTTTTCTAAGCATTATTTCATGTGAAAAAAAAGATAATACACCATCTTTTATAAGAGTCAATACTGTTAACCTTAATAATAATGAAGATTTTGGATCAAGTACAGAAAATATTACAGATGTTTGGATTTATTTAGAAGATAATTTACAAGGTGTTTACGAAATTCCAGTTGAATTTCCTGTTTTAGATGAAGGAGTAAAAAATATTAGAATTAAAGCTGGAGTAAAGGCAAATGGAATTGCATCTACTAGAATACAATATCCTTTTTATACAAGTTACTTAGATACAATTGATCTAGTTAAAGATGATGTGTTAGAAATTACTCCTGACTTTTCATACAATGAAGCTTTTGAAGCAATAATTGAAGATTTTGAAAATTCAGGAACAATTATTGATTCTACTCTTAGTAGTGAAATTGACTTTACCATAATAGATGATAACCAAAATAGTTATGGCTATGCAGAAATAGTATCACCAAATATTAATTTTGAAATTGCAACCCAGGAATTAACATTACCACAACAAGGAGCACCAGTTTATCTAGAATTAGATTATAAATCTAGTACAGATTTTATTGTTGGAATGTATGTTAATTATCCTCAGGAAGTAGTTAAAAGTGAGTTGATATGGGTAACATCTAAGGATGAATGGAATAAAATTTACATAAACCTAACACAAACAGTAAGTGCTAGTATTGATGCACTATCTTTTAAGGTATTTATTAATATGAGAAGAAATGATCCAAGTACTTTAGAAGAAATAAGTTTTGATAACATAAAAATTTTACATTAAAAACTATATTATGAATAACATTACAATAATAGGAGCAGGAACTATGGGAAATGGTATTGCTCATGCATTTGCACAAAAAAATTATAGCGTAACTATAGTTGATATTTCTGAAGATAGTCTTGAAAGAGCAATTTTTACAATATCAAAAAATTTAGACAGAATGGTTGCAAAAGAAAAAATTACAAATGATGATAAAGCAAACACTCTTAATAATATAACAACAACTACTGATTTTGAGTTTGGAGTAAAAGATAGTGATCTTGTTGTTGAAGCTGCAACAGAAAATGTTGATTTAAAATTGAAAATATTTAAAGATTTAGATAGGTTATGTAAAGAAGATACAATTTTGGCTACAAATACTTCATCTATATCAATTACTCAAATAGCAAATGAAACTAATCGAAAAGATAAAGTTATTGGTATGCATTTTATGAATCCAGTTCCAATTATGAAACTTGTAGAAGTAATTCGTGGAAAAGAAACCTCTGATGAGGTAACAAAACTCATTATGGATTTAAGTAAAAATTTAAATAAGATACCTGTTGAAGTTAATGATGCTCCTGGATTTGTTGCTAATAGAATACTTATGCCAATGATTAACGAAGCAATACACACATTAAATGAAAATGTTAGTGGAGTTGAAGGAATTGATACAGTAATGATTCTTGGTATGTCTCATCCAATGGGACCTTTACATTTAGCTGATTTTATTGGACTCGATGTTTGCTTATCAATACTAGAAGTTATGTATGATGGATTTAAGGATGAAAAATATAAACCTTGTTCACTATTAGTTGAAATGGTAAAAAACAATCATTTAGGTCTTAAGACTGGTCAGGGGTTCTATGATTATTCTGAAGGTCCAAGAAATAAAAAAGTAGCTTCTCAGTTTCAAAAATAAATGTCAAATAACAACGAAAATAAGGCCTTAGCGCCATTTAGTTGTCAATTTAGTCCACAAGTACCAGAATTACTTTTAAAGCTTAATTGTACCATTGCAATTTCCACATATCAAGCAGGTAAATTAGTTTTTATCTCTGCAAAAGATGAAGATTCACTTTCTCAACTGCCAAGAAACTTCAATAAAGCAATGGGTATTGCAGAAGATTTTGAAAATCAAAAATTAGCTGTAGCATGTAATGATGAAGTAATATTATTTAAAAATTCTTCTGAATTAGCCAATTATTATCCAAATGCTCCAAATAAATATGATGCTCTTTACATGCCAAGAATTACATTTCATACAGGTGCTGTAGATATTCATGATTTAAGTTTTGGATTAAATGGTGAAATATATGCTGTTAACACTTTATTTTCATGTATTATTAAACTAGATGAAAATTATAGCTTCACCCCTATTTGGTCTCCCCCACAAATAGATAAAATAACATCAGAAGATAGATGTCATTTAAATGGAATGGCAATGTTAAATGGCAAACCAAAATATGCGACTGCATTTAACAATGGAAATACTCCACAAAGCTGGAGAAAGAATATTACCCGTTCTGGTGTTATTTATGATATAGAAAAAAATAAAATTATCTGCAGTGGATTGCCAATGCCTCATACTCCTAGAATATTTAATAATGAATTATATGTTTTATTATCAGCAACTGGAGAATTAGTTAAAATAAATACTTCTAAAGGAACATATGAAGTTGTAGTTAAAATAGGTGGATTCGTTAGAGGAATGAGTCTACATAATGATTATTTATTCATTGGAATTTCAAAGCTCAGAAAGAATTCATCAACATTTGGAAAATTAGATTTTGCTAAAAATGCAAATCAAGCTGGAATTGTAATTGTTCATCTTCCAACAAAAAGCATAACAGGTAAAATTAATTATTTGACTTCCTTAGATGAAATTTATGATATCCATATTCTAAAAGATAAAAAAAGACCTAATATTTTAAACACATTAACTGATGATCATAAAGATGGTTTAAGTCTTCCAAAATCTACATTTTGGAAAAGAAAAAAAGAATAATTAATTTTGTATAGTAATAAATAATATGTCAAATAATCATTTTTCTAGAAAAGAAAGGCAACTTAAGAATCATATTCTTAAACTTAATGAAATACTTAAAAGAAATAAAGGTTTTATTTCTAATGAAATTCAGAATTTAATTTTTAAAATAAAGGAGCTTGTTAATATTTTAAAGAATATAATATCTTTAAGAAAACTAAGATATATTTTAGGTTCATTTGCATTTTTATTTGGTATTAATTCAAATGAAGTTAATGCACAATCCTTTGTGTCTCCTGTAATAAATCCATTTGGTTTAACCCTTAACAGTAATATAAGTGGGTATAATTATTATACTGGTAAAGCTCAATTTGTTGATTTAGACAATGATGGAGATCTAGATTTACTTTATGAAACTTTGGATATTGATACTAGCTATTATTCATATTATTCAAATAATATTTTTGTTTATCATGAAAATATTGGAACTAGTACTAATCCTCAATTTTCAATTGGAGTAAAAAATCCATTCAATCTAACATCTCCACAAAACTTTTCTCTTTATGGGTCATTATTATCTCATAATTTAATTGATTTAGATAATGATGGTGATTATGATTTATTAGCTACTTATTCTGGCTTTTATCAAAATTATAGTTATGGAACTTATAGTTATGATCAAAGTGCACATACGGTATTTAAATACTATGAAAACATAGGAAATCCTACTATCCCTCTTTTTGCAGCACAACAAACAAATCCATTTGGACTTGAACTAGATTCAGTTATTGGAATTTCTGATGTAGTTGACATTGACGGCGATGGTGATTATGATGTTATTTCATCAATAGCTGTATTTGGGAATCAAGGGTATATACAAAATCAAGATATGGGATTCATTGAAAATATTGGAACATCTAATAATCCACAGTTTACTAGTCCTCAAGTTAATTTAATAGGAATTACATTCCCAAGTTCATATTATCCTGTAATGCCATCTTTTGGAGATATTGATAATGATGGTGATTATGATCTTATAACAACTCCATATGAAGATAATGGTAGTACACAATACAAGTTTTTATATCAACAAAATAAAGGTTCAGCTACAAATGCAATAATGTCGCTACAAGCTCAAAATCCATTTGGCTTATCTCCAGATACTAGCTATGCAGGAATTATAATTCATTCAGAATTAGCTGATCTAGATGGAGATGGAGATATGGATATTGTAACTTCAGGTTTTTATGGAAATAATTTTTTATTTTTTGAAAACAATAATTCTTCTACAAATATTGGTAATTTAACTAAAGATAATATAAATATATACCCTAACCCTGCTTCAGAAATAATTAATATTGAAAGTGAATATCAAATAAGTTATATTGAAATTGTTGATTATTTAGGAAAAATAATTATCAAAACTGATAATTATAAAACACTGAATATAAATGAATTAAATAATGGAATGTATAGTATTAATATATATACTGAAAACAAAAAAATTACTAAAAAGTTCACCAAGATTTAATCAAATCTCCCTTCTCTTTTTGCTTGTTCAATAATTTTATCAATAAACATATCTTCTCTAACATTAATAGGATCAAATGAAGTTTTTAAATTTAATTTATACATCTTAGCAAATGTTTGCCACATTGTTGTATTCCACCAACCACGATATTCCCTAAGAAGATCATATGTACTTATGCCAGTTTCGCGATAAATTAATTTAATTAGTATCCTACCCTCTTTCATTGTTAAATTTTTTAATGCTTTAGTATATTGTTTTTTTACAAGTTTAGTAACAGCCTTAATATGTTTTCTTTGCTTTCTTTTTTTACCAATTTTATTAAGTTCATAATTTAATGAATCTACTTTCTGTTTTGTTTCAATTGCAAAAGGATATACTTTCAGGACCCTTCTTTTTAATTTAAAAAAACTTTTTCTTTCTTCATTACTTCTAAAATCAATAACATCAAATTGAGGAATTTTGTAAGTCAATATTTTTTCACCATCCACTGTAATATAAGGAGATACAAGTATTTTATCTTGTGAAAAAGTAGTCAAATAAAAGCCAAAAAAAATATTAATAAGTAAAAACCTAAGCATATATCAAAATTATAATTTTTGAAATAAATCAATAATTAAAATTTATATGCCTTTAACTTATTTCATTATGTAATTTTACAGAAATGATTAAAACAATTCAAATAAGAGTATCTCCTGAGTGTGCCCAAAAGAAACATTTATTATTAAAAAAAATATCTAATGACTTTAATATTTCAAAAACTGATATACAAGATATAAATATCTTAAAAAAATCTATCGATGCAAGACAAAAAATAATAAAGATAAATCTGAAGATTGATGTATATATAAATGAAAAATATACTGCATCAACTGAAGAAACTATTTATAAAAATGTAAGAAACTCTGAAGAAGTTTTAATTATTGGAGCAGGTCCAGCAGGTTTATTTGCTGGATTAAAGCTCATTGAAAAAGGTATAAAGCCTATTATAATCGAAAGAGGTAAAAAAGTTAGAAACAGAAGAAGAGATTTAGCTAGTTTAACAAAAGATCATATAGTAAACCCAGATTCAAATTATTGTTTTGGAGAAGGTGGTGCTGGTACCTTCTCAGACGGAAAACTTTATACAAGATCTAAAAAAAGAGGTGATGTAAATGAAATCTTAAAAATCTTAGTTGAACATGGTGCAACTCCTCAAATTAAAGTTGATGCACACCCACATATAGGAACAAATAAATTACCTAAAATCATTGAAAACATTAGAGAAACAATATTAAACTATGGTGGTGAAATATTATTTAACTCTAGATTATCAGATATAGTATTAAAAAATAAAAAAGTTCAAAAAATTATTTTAAATAATGGTAATGAAATAAATTGTTCTAAAGTTATTTTAGCAACTGGTCATTCATCAAGAGATATATTTGATTTACTTCATGAAAAAGGGATTAAACTAGAAAAAAAATCCTTTGCAATTGGAGTAAGAGTTGAGCACAGTCAAGAACTGATAGATCAAATACAATATAAATGTAAATCAAGAGGTGAATTTTTACCTCCTGCTCCATATTCTATTTCTAAACAAATTGATAATAGAGGAATATATTCATTTTGCATGTGCCCTGGGGGAATTATTGCACCTTGTGCAACATCACAGGAAGAAGTAGTAACAAATGGGTGGTCTCCATCAAAAAGAGATTATCCATCATCAAATTCAGGTATAGTAGTGGAACTAAAATCTGAAGATTTTAAAGAATACTCTAAACATGATGTATTTGCAGGATTAGAATTTCAAAAAAAAATAGAAAAAAATGCATGGTTAATGGGAGGAAAAACACAGAAAGTACCAGCTCAAAGGTTAGTAGATTTTGTAAATGGTAAAATTTCTAAAGATATTCCTCAAACATCATATCTTCCCGGAACAGAGTCCTCCAATTTAAAAGAACTGTTTCCTAAATTCATTTTAAATACTCTACAAAAAGGATTTTTAGAATTTGGAAAACAAATGAAGGGATATTTTACAAATGAAGCAGTTGTTCATGCTCCGGAATCTAGAACTTCTTCACCAATTCGTATCCCTAGAAACCCAGATACATTAGAACATATTGAAATAAGAGGTTTATATCCATGTGGAGAAGGTGCAGGCTATGCAGGTGGAATAATATCTGCTGCAATAGACGGACAAAAATGTGCTATTAAATGTTCTGATTTATGATACAGCTTCTGCTACTTTATCAGCAGCTTCTTGTAAAAGAATTACAGACTGAACTTCTAAACCACTATCATCTATTAACTTTTTAGCTTCAGCTGCATTTGTACCTTGAAGTCTAACAATCAGAGGAATACTAATTTGTCCAATATTTTTGTAGGCATCAACAATTCCTTGTGCTACACGATCACATCTTACAATACCTCCAAAGATATTTACAAGTATTGCTTTTACTTCTTTATCCTTTAGGATAATTCTAAAAGCTTGTTCAACTCTTTTTGCATCAGCAGTACCGCCAACATCAAGGAAATTTGCTGGGTTACCTCCAGCCATTTTTATAATATCCATAGTTGCCATGGCTAAACCAGCTCCATTTACCATACAACCAACATTACCATCAAGTTTAACAAAATTTAACCCATATTCTCCTGCTTCAACCTCCGTTGGATCTTCTTCTCTTTTATCTCTTAAATCAGCATAATCTTTATGTCTATATAATGCATTATCATCCAGTGAAACTTTTGAGTCAACAGCCATTATTTTATTATCAGAAGTCTTAAGAACAGGATTGATTTCAAATAATGAGGAATCTGTATTTACATATGCTTGATATAGAGAATAAACAAATTTTGTCATTTCTTTAAAGGCAGTACCCGATAGGCCTAAATTAAATGCAACTTTTCTACATTGAAAAGATTGTAAACCTATACTAGGGTCAATTTCTTCTGTAAAAATTAAATGAGGTGTTTCTTCAGCAACTGTTTCAATATCCATTCCTCCCTCTGTTGAATACATAATCATATTTCTACCAGTTGATCTGTTTAGTAAAACAGACATATAAAATTCATCAGTTTCACTTTCTCCAGGATAATAAACATCTTCTGCAATTAACACTTGATTAACTAACTTTCCAGAAGCAGATGTTTGGGGTGTAATTAAATACATACCTAAAATTTGTTCAGATATTGATCTTACTTCTTCAATTGATTTTGCCAATTTTACTCCACCACCTTTTCCTCTACCACCAGCATGAATCTGAGCTTTTATTACCCACCATGAAGTACCAGTATCTTTGTTTAGTTTTTCTGCAGCCTTAACTGCTTCTTCTACTGAAGAAGCAACAATACCTCTCTGAATTCTTACTCCAAAACTAGATAGTAATTCTTTTCCTTGATATTCGTGTAAATTCATATTTAAATTTTAAAGCTGTAAAAATATATCATTGATTTTAAATAGAACAATCTATTGTCTATTTTTGCAATTATTTTTCAAATGAGACTTAATTACATTTTTCTACTTCTAATTCCATTTTTTTCAACTGCTCAATTTGCAGAAAAAAAAGTTTATAACATAAAAAAAGTCTCTGAAAAACCTAAAATTGATGGTGTTATAAATGACTTAGTTTGGAAGAAAATGAGTCTTGCAGATGATTTCACTCAATTTAAGCCCAATAATGGCCTATCAGAACGTTCTTCTCAAAAAACAGAAGTAAAGATATGTTATGATAATCAGAACTTATATTTCGCTGCAGTGATGTATGATAATGCTCCCGATAGCATACTTAAAGAATTAGGGAAAAGAGATGATGATAATAAAAATTTTGATTTATTCGGAATCGTTATCGATCCTTTCAACAACACTCAAGTTGAATATAATTTTATTGTTACTGCTTCAGGTGTGCAAATTGATAAAAAAATGTCTAAAGATGGTGGTGACAAATCATGGAATGCTGTTTGGAAATCTGCGGTTGATGTTTTTGACAAAGGATGGTCTGCAGAAATAGCAATTCCACTATCTCAAATAAGATTTCCTGATATAGATAAACCTTGGGCTTTAAATATGTTTAGAAATATCAGAAGATATAGAGAAGAATATTCATGGAATCCTATTGATGTAAAATTTGAAAATTACGCTCTACAATCTGGACTTTTAGATGGAGTCAAAAATATTGAAAGTCCAATCAGATTATCATTTATGCCATATGCCTCAATTTATATGGATTCTTATGATGGTGAAAATAATTTTCCATATAACTATGGAATGGATTTAAAATATGGATTAAATGAAAGTTTTACTTTAGATATGACATTAATTCCAGATTTTGGACAAGTTTCATCTGATGCAATGGTATTAAACCTCTCTCCCTTTGAGGTTAAATATGAAGAAAAGCGTCAATTTTTTAATGAAGGTATTGAACTGTTTAACAAAGGTGGTGAAATGTTTTACAGTAGAAGACTACAAGATGACCTATTAAATGCAACTAAAGTTACTGGAAGAACTAAAAATGGTTTAGGAGTTGCTGCTTTAAATGCTATAACTAATAAAACTGATGATAGTCCATTAACAAACTACAATGTTTTTATTATTGACAAAGCCTTAGACAATAGCTCATCAATTAGTATCATGAATACTAATGTAACAAATACCAATAGTGATAAAGACGCAAATGTAACGGGTATTTTTACTAGATTCAACAATAAAAAGAATACCCATGTTTATTCTGCGAATCTTAAAATGAGTCAAGAGTTTTATACTGATAGCACCAACATTGGTTATTCAGGAATGTTAAAGGCTGCTAAAAATAGTGGTAACTATAGATATGAATTATATTCAATTTTTGAAGATGATAAATACAATCCTAATGATCTAGGATTTTTATATTCAAACAATGAAATAATTAATGGATTAAACATTGGATATGAGCAATTGAATGAAAACAAGAATTTTATTTTTTCAAAGCACTATCTTTTCATCAAACATAATACATTATTTACGGACAATAAATTTGTAAACCTAGAAATTGAAGCAGAAGCTAAATACATGCTTAAAAACTATTTATTTGTAATGGGAAAAATTGTTACAAATCCGTATGAACAAGATGATTATTATGAAGCAAGAACAAATGACTTTGAAAATCCTCTAAAAAGATCTAAATCTATACGTTATGGCATATACATGTCAAGTGACTATAGAAATAGATTTGCTGTAGATTTTGGTTGTGGAGCTACCATTAAACCATTATATTCCGGAAAAGAATATAGAGGAAGAATTTCTCCAAGAATCAGATTTAATGATCGAGTTTCTATGAATTATGTGCTTTCTCTTAGAAACAGGTATAATGAAATAGGATATCTTGATGACCTTGCTGTTACTAATGCTCAAAACACACAACCTATTATTTCTTTAAGAAATACCTATATGATAACAAATGTATTATCAGGTAGTTATATTATTAATAATAAGATTGATTTCTCATTAAAGTTAAGATATCATATAGATCAAGTTGAAATTTTAGATTTCAATAGACTAGATAATGAAGGTTATCTTATTCAAACGGAAATTGAAAATAATAATACTGAGGATTATAATATAAATTATTCTACATGGACTGCTGATATTGGTTTAAATTGGTGGTTCGCTCCTGGAAGTCAACTTAGTCTTGTTTGGAAAAATGGTGTAGACAATCAAACATCTAACATAGAAAATAATTGGTTTGATAATGTTGAAGAGTCGTTTAATCTAGCTCAACAAAACAGTCTATCATTAAAGATTGTTTATTATTTGGATTATCTTTACCTAAAAAAAGGAATATAGTTAATGTTAAAACTAAGTGATATACATTTTTCATATGCAGAAACACAAGTACTAAAAGGAATTAATCTTGATGTTAGAAAAGGCGAAATTATATCAATAGTAGGTGCTTCTGGTGCTGGAAAAACAACACTATTACATATTTTAGGAACTCTAGAAAAAGCAAAAAGCGGAAATTATCTTATTAATGATAAATCTGTTCTTAATTTAAATCCTAATGAATTATCTAAATTTAGGAATTTAGAAATCGGATTTATATTTCAGTTTCATAACTTACTTGTAGAATTTTCAGCTTTCGAAAACATTTGTCTTCCTGGATATATTTCTGATAGCAATAAAATTGAGGTAGAAAATAGAGCTTTAGAATTATTAAATATTCTTGGAATATCAGATAAGAAAGATAATAAACCCAATGAACTTTCTGGTGGTGAACAACAAAGAGTAGCAATAGCTAGAGCTTTAATTAATTCCCCTTCTATCATTCTTGCCGATGAACCATCAGGAAATCTCGACTCTAAAAATGCTGACAATCTTCATGAACTAATATTAAAACTTAATAAGGAATTGAATCAAACATTTATTATAGTAACTCATAATAATGAACTTGCAGCTATGACAGACAGAACATTAAAAATGGTTGATGGAAAATTTATACAATAAAAAAAGATAATTATATCAAAATGTGTAATTTTGCACTTTGATGATATATCAAAACCCTCAGATTCTCTACGCACTTCTTGCTTTAGTAATACCGATTATTATCCATCTTTTTAACTTTAGAAAACATGAAAAGGTTTACTTTAGTAGTATACGTTTTTTAGAAGAAATAAAGACTCAAAATAAAAAGAAAAGAAATATTAAAAATCTTCTTATTCTTTTAAGTAGAATTTTTGCGCTTTTATTTTTAATCTTAGCTTTTGCAAAACCATATATTCCAAATGAAAATAATAGTGATGAAAAAAATAATATTTTCATCTATATTGATAATTCATTTAGCATGAATGCAATTTCTGAAAAAGGAAGATTACTAGATATTGCAAAAAATACTGCAAATTCAATTATTAGCTCATACCCTAACTCTAGTAATTTATATTTGTTAACAAATAATTTTTCTTCTTTAAACAGTAGATTATTAAACAAGGAGAAAATTTTAGAAGAAATATCAAAAGTTGAAACAAATGGAAGTTTTAAATCTTTAAATGAAATTTTAAATAAGAAAGAATCTATTTCTAAAAGTTATGATCAAGTTTTTTTATTATCCGATTTTCAAACTAATACAACACTTTTAGAGAGTTTAAACTGGGAGGATAAAGACAACATTCATTTGATTCCAATTCAATCTAATAATGTCTCTAATATAAGTTTAGATAGTGTATGGATAGACGGACCAATATTAATTGGTAGTTTAAATCAAAATATAAATATTAAACTCTCTAGCGTAAATGTTGAAAAAGAAATTCCTATAACATTGGAAATTAATAATAAACAAAAGATAAAACAACTCATTAAAATTAATTCTGGAAGAGATAATAAGTTCAATTTCAAAGTTAAATTAGATAGTAATATAAATATCTGTAAAGTTTATATTGAAGATTATCCTATAACTTTTGATAACGAAATCTATTTTAATTTAAATAAAAGTGAAAAAATTAAAATTTCTTCAATTTACAATAATGAAAAACTAAACTACATTGAAAAATTATTTCTAAATGATACTATAAATTATAACTATTCAAAACAAAGTATTAACAGCATTAATTATCAAAAATTAAAAGAAAACGATGTAATTATTTTAGATGAAGTTAGAAAAATAAGTTCTGGTCTTTCTGATATTTTAATGAAATGTATGACTAATGGTGTAACACTAATTATAATACCATCAAATAATATTGATTTAGATAATTTTAATGAGTTTTTTAAAATTGTAGGTGTCGATAATTTTGGCAAAAAAATAAATTCAAAATTCTCAGTAAAAGAAATTACCAAAGACCATCCAATTTTCAAAAATGTTTTCGAGGGTGAAATTGAAAATATTGATTACCCTATTGTGAAAAATTATTATTCAAGTATTAAATCAATAAAATCAAACAAAAAACCTATATATACTCTTGAAAATAACGAAATATTTCTTTCAAACTACAACAATAAAAAATCAAATATATATGTGTTTAACACCTCATTAAATGACTCCTCATCAAACTTTCATAAACATGCTCTATTTGTTCCTACCTTCTTAAATATAGCAAATAACTCCCTAGTATCAACTAATATTTATAATGTAATTAAGAATGATGACTATTTTATTTCCATACCAAATAATAATGAGATATTTAATCTTAAAAATGATATAATTGATATAATTCCTACATCAAAATTAGTTAATGGAAAAAATAGATTCTATACTAATAATCAAATAAAAAAATCTGGGCAATATATTTTATACAATAAGAAGAAAGCCGTTGATTACATTGCATATAATTATTCATCTAAAGAAAGTTTAGTTGAATATGATGATTTAGATAACTTATTAATAAGCTCAGTAAAAACAATTAATAAAGAGAAAATAAGCGACTATATTAGTTCAACAATAAATGATGTTCATTTCTGGAAAAGTTGTTTAATATTGTCATTATTATTCTTTGGAATTGAAATTGCTCTTTTAAAACTAATCAAAACATGAAAATACTAATTAAACAAGCTAAAATCATTGATAGTTCATCAAAACATAATGGTAAAGTTTGTGATATTTTAATTAATAATAATAGAATTGAAAAGATTTCTAAAAAAATTCAGATAGATTCTAACACAAAGATTTATAAGAATACAAACTTACATATATCACAAGGATGGCTAGATATGCATGTTAATTTTGGTCAACCAGGCTATGAACAAAGGGAAACTATTGAAAACGGGCTTAATGTAGCTGCTAAAGGAGGATTCACTGATGTTTTATTAATGCCAAATACAACTCCTTCAATTGACAATAGTTCAATGATAGATTTTCTGAAGAGTTTTAGCAAAAAACATATTGTAAATATTCATGTAGCTGGTAACTTAACAAAATCTCAAGAAGGTAAAAATATTGTCGAAATTAATGATATGACCAAAAATGGTTGTATTGCTTTTACTGATGACAAAAAATCAATTCAGAGTAATGAATTAATGAAAATTGCACTACTTTACATGAAAAATTCAACTTCATTATTAATGAATTTTCCAAATGATTCTAAAATTCAAAAAAATGGAGTTATAAATGAAGGAAAAATAAGCACTTCTCTTGGTTTAAAAGGAATACCAAGTATTGCAGAAGAGATGATGCTTGACAGAGACATAAGTCTTTGTCAATATACTAGTGGTAGGATTCATGAATCATATATAAGTTCTGAGAAAAGTGTTGAAAAAATAAAAAATGCAAAAGCATCTGGATTGAATATCACTGCTGACGTGGCTCTTCACAACATTTTTCTAACTGATGAAAGTGTAAACAATTTTGACACAAGATTTAAAGTATTACCTCCACTAAGAACAAAAAAGGACAACAAAGCTATAATTAAAGGTTTAAAAAATAATATAATTGATGTAATTACATCAGATCATAATCCATTTGAAGTTGAAACTAAAAAAATTGAATTTGACAATGCTGAATTTGGAATTATAGGCCTTGAAACTGCATTTGGATTAATTTATAAGAACCTAGAAAAACATTTATCTATAAATGAGATAATTGAAAAGATCTCAAATAATCCAAGAAAAATTCTAGGACTAAATAATAATTCAATAGAGGAAGGAAACATGGCTAACTTAACAATCTTTAACACGGAAATAGAATGGACTATTAGTGAGGATGAAATAATTTCAAAGTCTAAAAACAGTCCATTTATAGGAGAAAAACTTAAAGGAAAAGCTTTGGCTATTTATAATAATAATAAATTTAGAGAATTATAATTATCTAAAATTTATTCTCTTTTTAACTGAGCCATCATTATAATAATAAATTAAATTCTCTAATTTGTTATTTATATTAACTTCTCTTCCTAAATAGTCAGTTACCCTAATTAACTTAGGCTTAATTGCATTAATAGATAAATCAGTTGACGTACTTGAATTTAAGCTTTCATAAAGATATAAGTCATCTACAGCTGCTTCAATTAAACTACCTCCGTCTAGATTTTGACCAGGACGAATACTGTCAGAAGCAATAAATTTTAGCCTAACAGATGAAGTTAAATTAACATAATCTTTAACTCGAAAAGCATTTCTTCTCCAGCTAATATCTGCACTTAAAGTATTTTCAACATAAACCCAATTTACTCCGTCATCAGTAATCATAACTTGCCACCAATCAGCTCCAGGATTTGCACCACCAGCAGGATTATTAGTATACCATCTCCAGTAAGTAAAGGCAGGATTAATATAATTTGACAAATTATAATATGGTGAATAAAGTGTTGTATGTCCAGCATCTACATCATTGGCTCCTATCCCATCATTTACTGATGAAGCATTTTGAGTAAATGCGCAAGCATATCCATTTGGTGTGTGTTGAAATGCAGGTTGAACCATTCCTGATAAATTATTAGGATCATCATAAGAGCCAATAGGAGCTCCTATCTCCCACATACCAGTTGTTGCATTATCTAAGGGGTCACCTGTTTGCCAAAAACCTACATTAAAATCAAAGTCTTCTTCCTCGAATAGTTCATACCCAACCATTATAAAATAAGGAAGGTTTGCATCTTTAATTGGAGTAAAGTTTGCTTCTTGAGGAGTAATTCCTGATTCAAATCCATAATTATCAGTTAATGAAATATAGTATGCAACAATATTTCCTTCAGATTGTGCAGGTATAGTAGCAGTAAAATTATTTCCATTTGAAGCCATTGATATATTATTCCAATTTGGATCATCATTTAATCTATAAAAACAATTTGCACTTGAAAGAGCCCAAGAATAAGTTGATGAAATATTTGCACTTATTGTAATTCCTACATTAGCAGGAGCAATTGCGACTGGCGAATGAGCTAAAACAGTATTTGATAATAAGGTAATACCATGAAGAGCAAATGCTTGAATTATTGCAATATCATTTGGAGTACCATTTGTTAAATCTGCATCATTATCATCAGCAAATAAAACTTCAACAAGAACATCTGTATAAATAATACCTTCAGTTCCATTTGGTCCATCAGGAGCACCATCAAAAGTGTATTTGAATAAGTCTAACATTTGTTGCATATTTCCAAGATTTAAATACGTATCCCAAAAAGCTCCAGCAATAATTTCACCATCAGCATGAACTTGTCCTACTAAATCCTGTGGGTATACTTTTCTATTTTGATCATATCTTCTTACATAAACAGTTGGATCAGCTAAATCCCACCCATAGCCTAATACAGGGCTTTGTGTAAGAGATATAGCCCATACATCAGCATACCCTTCATTTAAACCGCCATTCCACATACCGGAACCATATCTATAATTATTGATTCCATGTCCATATTCATGATAAACAACATCTGTAATTTTAGCTGTAGCATTACAACCATTTCCCTCAGCATAAAAATTAATTGTTCCATCATAATAAGCATTACAACTTCCTTGAACATCAATATTGGTTTCAATGGCATAATCTAATCCAGTAAATGTTGGAAAAACAGACTTTAAATGGCTATGTATTTTGTTTACGGCATAAAAAGCAGTTCTTTCTTGAATAGTTGAATTTGTATTATCAAAAGTTACATTAGTATTTGATAACTGTGAAGAAAATGAAGGAACATTATTGTTTGTTTGGACTTCAGTAAAAAGACCTTCTAAAGAAAAAATAGCATTACCAGATCCAGGAACAGTAACATAACCAAAGTTGTCAGTGTAATAATTAGTTCCATTTTTTTGTACTCTTAAATCAACAAGATCTTCAACAGAAGTAGTATTGTAAGGATGTGTAGTGTAAACCTCACCTTCAACGTGAACAGTAGCTTGTGGTGGAGCTTCATAAAAAACTGAATTAATTCGCATCAATAACTCACCACTATTTGCATCAACATAGCAAATATAATTAGCTGGACCATGTGTTAATTTAGTTGATACTCTAACAGAGTAAACAAGATGATAGTTATATTTTCCATTTTTTGGGATAGGAAGAATTTTTAAATTATCTTCAACTGATGCATTAAAAGTTGGAGCTGTTATATTTTGAGAGGCTGATTGAATGGCATCATTTTCAGTTATACTAGCATTTATACTAATTGAAATATCGGAAAACACATCAAGACCAAAAGAAATTAATTGATTTTGCAAATTAAATTTAGCGTATAATCTGCTATCAATTACTTCAAGATTATTATAGTACTGCTTGTAGTCAAGATTAATATATTTTGCATTTTTAGTTTTTCTATCCAAAATAAGATTGGAGGGAATATCAAATAATGAGAGATCATTATATATAAACGATTGAAACTTGTTTTCTAATGTAGAACCTTGCCCAAGATTAATTGGAGAACCAAAAGCTCTATGTGGTTTATAATTATACTCATTAAAATATGTAAACCAGTTTGAGTAAGTTGAAATGAACTCTTGCCAAGCATATTGATTTCTCAAATTCTCCTGAATTTGGTTATTTAACTGCATATCTTCAGTAATATATCTTACTTCATAATCATCTGTATGAGTACATTTAGTAGCACTTAAATTTATGCTGAAAATCAATAAAAAAGAAAGTAATAAAGTATTTTTCATAGGAATAATGTTGTATTACAAATATATGACTAAAATGTAAAACAAAATAATTTATGATTTAATTGAATTAACTCTTTTTTTAGTATTTAAATTAATTTTCAACCCATCATATGACAAAAAAATATTAGATGGTAATTCTAATTGAATTTCATCATGTAATCCCATAAGATGACTGATATGTATTAAATAAGAATTTTTTGGTTTAAGTTCATTAATTAAATCAATGGACTGTTGAAGACAAAGATGTGATAAGTGAGGTTCTATTCTTAAAGAATCAAGAACAATTACATCAGCATCTAACAATTTTAATTTTTCTTCTTCTGGTATTTCACTAACATCTGTCAAGTAAACAAAATCTTTAATTCTAAAGCCGTGTACAGTTAATTTGTGATGAAGCGCTTTTATTGGAATAATTTTAGTTTCATTAACATTAAAACTATCATTTTCAAATAAATTTATGTTGACCTTTGGTACACCTGGATATTTAAAATCAGAAAATATATAAGAAAACTCCATCTTTAAAGCTGATAAAACATATTCTGTACAATATATTTCCATGGGTTTTTTGGATTTAAAATTGAATGACCGTATATCGTCAAGTCCAGCTGTGTGATCCTTATGTGAATGAGTAAATAAAACAGCATCTAATGTCTGAATATTTTCCCTAAGCATTTGTTGTCTAAAATCTGGACCTGTATCAATAACAATACTCGTATCATTGTCAGTAATATGAATTGATGTTCTCAATCTTTTGTCTTTTTTATTAGTAGAAAGACAAACCTCACAATTACATCCAATAACAGGAACTCCTTGAGATGTTCCAGTTCCTAAAAAAGTAATTTCCATATTGAAAATATATTATGTAAAATTATACATAATAATTAACAATTATTAGATATAAATTATGCTTAAATCAAAATAACTATTTAATTTTGTTAAATATCGATATATAATGATCAATAAACAGATTACACTTACTGCAGGTCAAAAAGCAAGAAGAATCAATAAGGACAAAACTATCTACGGCTCTTTTGTTGAGATTGGTGCAGGTCAAGAGGTAGCTAGACAATTTTTTAGGGTTGGAAGTGCATCTAAAACTATTGCAAAAACCATGTCAGCTTATGACAGAGACTTTTCAGATGCCATATACGGAAAGGAATCTGATGGAAGATATGTTTGTAAATCAAGATTGAATAAGATGCTAGATCAAGAATATGGACTTTTAAAAGAGAGATTAAGCAGAAAAGATCATAAAGACACCAGATATTTTGTTTTTGCTGATACTGTTACTACAATTAACTATGATAAAACTATAAATGGTCATGGATGGATTGGTTTAAGGTTTCAACTAGACCCTACAAAAAAACCTAATGATTTTTTATTTCATGTTAGATTAAAAGATTCTGAAGCAAGATTACAACAAGAAACAATTGGAATAATTGGAACAAATCTAATGTATGGATGTTTCAATGAATCGGATCCCAAGGAAATTTTAAGTCAACTATATGATAATCTTTCTAGAGATAATTTTGAAATTGATATGGTTGAAGTTTTAGGTCCTGATTTTGAAAATATTGACAATAGATTACTAAGTCTGACATTAGTTAAAGAAAGAATGACTAATGCTGTAATCTTTACACCTCAAGGAAAAAACAAATATCCGTCTGATATACTATTTCAAAAAAACATTTTAGTGCTAAGGGGAAGTTTCAGGCCCGTAACAAAGGTAAATATTGACATGCTTAATAATGGTCTAAATAAATTCAAAGAAACTAAAAAAGTTGATGAAAATAATATTCAACTTTTGTTTGAGATTACTCTTTCAAATTTGATGTCAAATGGTCAATTAGACGAGAGAGATTTTTTAGATAGAGCTGACATATTATGTTCTCTAGGCTATACAGTAATGATTTCTAATTATAGAAAATATTATAAATTAAGTGAATACTTATCTAGATATACAGATAAAAGACTCGGTTTTATTATTGGTGTAGACAATCTTATAGAAATGTTTGAGGAGAAATACTATCGTAACCTAAATGGTGGTATAATGGAAGCATTTGGAATTATGATAACAAGAGATATAAAAATCTATCTATACCCATCTCAAGCATATAAAAAGGATGAACTAATAAATAGCAATAATATAAAGGTTCACCCAAGAGCAAAATCAATTTATAAATATCTACTTAATAATAAAAGAATAGAAGATTTAGACTATGAAAAAGAAATTCTTGGAATCTATTCCAGAGATGTTCTTAATAAAATAAAAGCCTGCGAAACAGGAACATGGGAGCATATGGTTCCTAAAGGTGTATCTAATATTATCATTGAGAAATCACTCTTTGGTATGAAATGCAAAATAAAATAATTTGAAAAAAATAATATTTATAATAGTGTTATTAATACCACTATTAACATTAGGACAACGTGGAGGAGGAAAAGGTGGTTACGGTGGTGATTACTCTGGATTTGGCTCCAAGAAGAAATCATCTTATTTCAGAGGGAATATTAGTGGTAAAGTTGTAGATACAAAAACTAAAGAGGCATTAAGCTATGCAAATATTAGTTTAATTAACTCCAAATGGAATAAAGAAATTGAGGGTACTATGTCTGGTCCAAATGGCAAATTCTCAATGACTGGTATTCTAACAGGTGATTATATATTAAAAGTTAGCTACTTGGGGTATAAAACAAAAGATATTGAATTTCAAATCACAAAGAAAATCCCTGATATTAATTTAAAGGAAATAAATTTAGAAGTAAGTTCTGAAATGTTATCTGAAATAACAATTGATGAACAAAAACCAATCTATGAATCTAAACTTGATAAAATAATATATAATGCTGAAAGTGATGATGCCGGAGCATCAGATAATGCAACAGATGTTTTACGAAAAGCCCCATTACTTTCTGTAGATTTTGATGGTAATGTTGAATTAAGAGGATCAAAACAAATAAAATTCTTATTAAATGGTAAAGCTTCTTCATTTTTAACTGGTGACTTAGCCTCTGCCCTTCAGATGATTCCAGCTGATGAAATTAAAAGTGTTGAGATTATTACATCACCTGGAGCAAAATATGATGGTGAAGGAGAAGCTGGAATAGTTAATATAATTACCCAGAAAAAAGTTATTGATGGTTATAAAGCATCTTTAGATGGATCATTTGGTACAAGAAACAATAAAAATGGTTTCAACCTAACAGCAGGAAAAGGACGTTTTAGCTTATCAGCAAGAGGTAATGCTTGGTATAGTTGGCCTAGAGAAGGAAACACATCATATACTAGAGAAGACTGGAATCTAAATGGCGATACCAATGTTTTAACAAATAATGGAGTAAGTACAAGCCAATGGATTGGATATGGAGCTGGAATAAATATGTATTATGATATAAATGCCTATAATTCAATTTCTTCTGATATTAATTTTAGAGGAAGAAATACACCATCTGATAACTCCACAATAATAGACTACAATGGTGCTGACACTTCTTATAATTATAATTCAAGTCTTGAGTCAATAAATGTTAGAAATAATATAAGTTGGAATATTGACTATACAAAAACGTTTGAAGAAAATGAGGAGAAAGAACTTAGCTTTTCGTATCAAATTGGTAATAGAATAAGGGATAATGTAACAGAAATCTATGAAAACGATAGCTCAATCTACCTAAAAAATATAAATGATGAAAACAACTTAGAACATACTTTTCAAGTTGATTATACTCATCCAATTCATGATCATGTAATCGAAATAGGAGGAAAAATGATAGTAAGAGATCAGGAAATGGATTATGAAACAAAATCTGATAGTTTAGATTATGTTTTTGACAATGAAGTTTTTAATTATGTTCAGACAGTAAGTGCAGGATATATTTCAACCAATGTTAGCTTACCAAATGACTATAGTTTAAAAGCAGGTACTAGATTTGAGAACACAAATATTGAAGGTAAATGGAAAAATGGATCTGAAATTCCATTTAATGAAACTTACAATAATATTCTTCCAAATTTAACTTTTTCAAAAAAATTAGACATGGGGAAAAGTTTAAAACTAAGTTTTAATTCTCGTATATCTCGCCCAAGCAGTAACTATATTAATACTAATACGAATATTACTAATAATAAAAATATTACCATTGGTAATCCAGAGCTAACACCATCTACAACACAACAACTTGAGTTTGGATATAATAGTTTTGGCAGAAAATATCAAGGTAGCTACTATGTTTACTTTAAGGAAAGTAATGATTTAATTGAATCATTCATAAGAATACAGAACGATACTTCGATAACAACCTATGAAAATATTGGAAGTAGCACTAGATATGGATTTAATTATTATGGATCTATAAGATTTGATAAGTTAACGCTTAGAGGTGGCTTTAACTTATATTCATATGAAGCAGAAGATTCAAGATTTTCAACTGAAAATAGATCTGCAATCCTTTATAATTACAACTTTGGAATAACTTTAAAGCTTAAGAATAATTGGAAAGCAGAAGGTTTTGGATTTGCAAGATCGCCTTCACAAACACTGCAAGGTACATCAACCAGTTTCTCAATGATGAGTTTTGGTATTAAGAAGGAATTTAAGAATAAAAGAGGCTCACTAGGAATTAGAATCGTAGAACCATTTGCCAAAAATGGTGAAAAGGTATGGACAACAGATCTGAGTGGTGATAATTTTAATCAAACCTCAGTAAGAACAAGTAAATTTACATCTATTGGAATAAGCTTTAAATATACTTTTGGTAAGCTAAACTTTAAATCAAACTCTAAAAGGTCCAAGATTAATAACGATGATGTTTCTGAAGAATCTAATACAGAATACTAATAAAATTATTCAATAATAATTTTTTTAGTTTTTATAGTTTTACCATTATCAATAGAAACAAAATAAAGAGAAGATTCTAATTCTTTTAAATTATAAGATAGGTTTAATTCACCAATACAACTTTTACATGTATTTTCATAGACCTTCTCTCCTATTGTGTTAAATATTTTAATAACTAAATCTGTTTGGAAATCAAGATTATATTCAATATTAAAATTTCCATTTGATGGATTGGGTGTAATATTAAAATTATATAAATCAGAATTTGATCCTAATTTAATGGGAGAATTTGGTTGTGACCAAAAAATAGGTGGATTAGTCCAAGATGGGGAACGATATGCAGTTATATTAGAATCACAAAATAATCTTCCATGTCCTCTATATGAAACTCCAGAAAGTAGTCCAAAAGCATTTATCGAAGATAAAGGGTAATAAATTCCAAATCCGCCTACATTTTGCCATAAAGAACCGCTTGTATCAACTCTATATTTAACTCTAGCAAATATGTAGGGATCAAAAAGATCCCAGTCAAATCGAACTTTTCCAGGCTGAAAATTAAATGTAGTTGCTGTTAACCCAATCATACTTGGGCATGTATCTGATGTTGTAAACTGAATAGGTGATGAATATCCAGAAGATCCTCCTCCACAATAAAAAGCCTTTATCTTTATTTCATATGTGGTTCCAGGAGAAAGGTTAATAAGTTGTTTATTAGTAGTGTTTAAACCAAAATTACACAAACCACTTCCGGCACCTGCAGATCTAGTAATCCAATTAGGAGTACCAACTTCTCTAAATCTTACAAAATACTTTAATACTCTACATTCAGCTGAATTCATATTCTTCCAACCTATTTTTACTCTACTATCAATAATATCATACACATAAAGACTATCTGGCTTTGGAAATGAGCAAGTTGGATCTAAACTTATATCTAGATTTGATATCACACCATTATTCAAAAGAATTGTACTAGTATCATTAGCATATCCAAAGGCAGAACAAACAAGCTGATAAGAACCAGAATCAAGAGTAGAAATTTGATAATATCCATTAAGATTAGATAATGAAGTAAAATTAGTATTGAGAATAGAAATATTAGCATTTGCAATTTGGTAACCATTTGATTGATCGGTTATATAACCTTCAAGATAGCAAGCTTGCTGAAATTCTCTGTTATATATAAATAATTTTCCACCACCACTAGAACCACTATTAATATCTGATGAAATAATATTTCCAGATGGAAGATATGGATAAGTTCCCCAACAACCATCAAATCCCCAGCCTGAACCCAAATATGAATCATAATAACCAACTTCAACCATATTATCTGGATAAGTTATATCATGAACTACAGTACCATTTGTATAATAGGATGTAATTAAAAAATTCCCATCTACGTGTGCATTATGTGGAATTGAATTAGAACCAGGATTAGATTGAATCCTATCTACTTCATAAATATTATATATGTCATCAATATTATAAGCAGTTATATAAGCATTTCCTTGTTCATCAGTGGTAAATATATGATTACCATCATCTGAGAGCCATACGTTATGTGTAAATGAATTAGGAGTATTTACAGATGTAATAGTATTGGGAGATGATTTATCAGACACATCAATACAAAAAGCACTTCCATAATATACACAAGCAGCCCATAATGTATCATTTCTTACCATTCCATCATGAATATAGTGTTCATTCCAATTACCCAAATATGTAGGATTTATAGGGTCAGTATTTAAATCTAAAAATATCGCTCCATTGGGAGGTGCAGAAATTCCAGGAGGATTAGATGCACCAAAAATATATGCTATTCCATTTTCATCGATATATAAATTATGTGCAGCTTCAAAATAAACAGTATCATTTAAATTATCACTTATAAATTCTTTTACATGCCAGTATGTATTACCACTCATATCATTGAGATCAATAATGAGTAAACCTGTATCTGATTCGGTAGATACATATGCATAATTATTAAAGGTTTTAATATCTCTCCAAATAGAATAAATATCAGGAATTAAAAATTTTTCTATTGGATTAGTTGGGTCGGTTACATCTACAACTGAGACTCCATCTCTTAACCCCATAATTGCAAATTCATTTCCTGAGGAATCTACCCATCCCCAAATATCTATACCATTAGTATTAGGATACTCAACACTTCCTAATACACTCATATGTAAACTATCTTGAGATAATGATGTTAATGGAATGAATAAGACTAAAAAAAGAAAAACCCTCATATTGCAAAATTACTCGATTTTAGAGGAAAAAAAAAGAGCCTCATAAAGAGGCTCTAATTTATATATTAAAAGTATAATTAAAATTTATACTCTAAATTCAAATAAAGAGTATTTACCGCTTCACTCTCATCTTCTCCCTCGAGAGTAGCTTGTTTGAAAGAATGAACATTAAGAGCAACTTTAACTCCTTTGGTCATTTGCTTTTCAATACCTACAATTGTAAATTCACCTTCATTTTCAATATTCCATTGATTGTCATTACCATCATCTGAATCAGACATATCATATCTTCCAAAAATGGAAACATCATTTCCAATATCTAAATTTCCATATACTGAAAAAGCAGAACTAGTATTATCAACAACATTGGCAGTGTTTTCTCTAAGGTTATATTCTCCACCAAGAGATAAATTCGAACTTGTATAAGCCATTGCTAATGTATTTATATATTGTGCTTCATAATAATCGCCGTACATTGTTCTTGGAACAACATCTCTAGCAACTCTGAAAGAAATATCATCAGCTTTAAAGATTAATCCAGCACCACCTCTCATATAAGCGTCAGCGCCTTGTAAATTCTTATAACCATCTCCATTAAGAATTTGAGCATCAATTATTAAATTTTCTGATAAAATATATGTCAAACCGACCCCAGCATCAGAAAAGTGAGACCATTTATTTACATCTTGAAAAGATTTGTATATATATCTTTTACCCCAGGAATTTTCCATAAAAGTAAAATTACTAGCTTTTATGATACCAAAATCTACAA
>JBJKXM010000061.1:0-30991 GCA_045561575.1 Flavobacteriales bacterium | reverse complement strand
AAATGACATTTCACAATCAATTTGAGTAAATTCTGGTTGTCTATCAGCTCTTAAATCTTCATCCCGAAAACATTTTACAATTTGATAATATTTATCTATCCCACCTACCATTAATAATTGCTTAAAAGTTTGTGGTGACTGGGGAAGTGCATAAAACTGCCCTTCATTCATTCTTGATGGAACAATGAAATCACGAGCTCCCTCTGGAGTTGATTTTATTAAGTATGGAGTTTCAACCTCAACAAAATTTATACTGTTTAAATATTTTCTGGTTTCAAGAGATAGTCGATTTCTAAGAAGCAGGTTGTTTTTAACAGGGTCTCTTCTAATATCTAAATACCTATACTTCATCCTTAACTCTTCTCCACCATCAGTTTGATTTTCAATTGTAAAAGGTGGTGTTTTTGATTTATTTAATATTTTAAGTTCAGTAACATCTATTTCAATTTCTCCAGTAGGAATATTTGGGTTTTTTGAACTTCGCTCAATTACTTTTCCACTTATCTGAATTACATACTCCCTACCAAGGCTCCTGGCGTTTTTACACAGCTCTTCATTAGTTTCAATATTGAAAGCTAATTGAGTAATACCGTATCGATCACGGAGATCTACAAATGTCATGCCTCCGAGATCACGAGTTTTATGTACCCATCCGCATAGAGTTACCTCTTTGTTAATATCAGATAAATTTAGTTCTCCAAGATTATGAGATCTGAGCATAAAATATAGATTTAATATGTTGCAAAATTACAAAAATGACAGCGAATAAACATTATTTTTGTTAAATGCAAATTAATCAAAAGTCAGATCAATATTTTATGAAAAAAGCTTTAGAAGAAGCTAATAAAGCTTTTGATTTAGATGAAGTGCCTGTTGGTGCAATTATTACTTGTGAAAACCAAATTATTGCTAGAGGACATAATTATGTTGAACATTTAAATGATGTGACTGCTCATGCTGAAATGCAGGCATTTACCTCAGCATCAGATTATCTCGGAGGTAAATTTCTTAATGAATGTACGCTGTATGTTACTTTAGAGCCATGTGTCATGTGTGCTGGAGCATCATATTGGACAAGAATTGGAAGAATAGTGGTGGGAGCAAAGGACTTGAAAAATGGTTTTTCCACTAACACTAAAAACTTACTTCATCCAACAACAAAGATAGAATTTGGTTTGCTAGAAGAAGAATCAAAAAAATTGCTTCAGGATTTTTTCAAAAAAAAGAGAAAATAAGCTTAAATTTGCAATAAAATATTAAAGATATGTATCCAGAGGAAATATGCAAACCAATGCGTGAAGATTTAACTTCTGTTGGTTTTGTTGAACTAAAAAATCCTGAAGAGGTTTCAAAAGTATTAGACAGCAATGAAGGGACTGTTTTGTTAATGGTAAATTCAGTTTGTGGTTGTGCTGCTGGTAATGCAAGGCCTGCTGTTAAAATGTCAACCACATTTTCAAAGAAGCCGGATGTTTTTGCCACTGTCTTTGCCGGGCAAGATGTTGGGGCTACGGCTACAGCTAGAGAATACATGCAACCATACCCGCCATCCTCTCCTTCAATTGCCTTGTTTAAAGATGGCAATCTTGTTCATTTTATAGAAAGACATCATATAGAGGGTAGGCCTGCACAAATGATAGCAGAAAATTTAGAACAAGCCTTCAATTCATACTGCTAAACAAAATATCAGCTTAATTTCTGTAATAACCTATAATTAAGAAATAATGCTCCTTTCTTAATTCTAATCATGTGATTTAGCATCATAAGTTGTTTTTTTGTATCTTGCAGCTTTTTAAAACAAACATTTAATTTTTACATTATGATGAAAAAATTATTATTGCTTACTTCTGCAGTGTTTTTTGTTCTATTTTCTTTAGAGCTAAAAGCACAAGTTACTATCGATTCAGTAGTCGTTTCAAATCCAATTTCTTGTTTTGGAGATCTTGCAGATATTGATGTATATGTTGATAATGATACGTGTCCATCTCCACCTCTTGGTTGCCAATCATCTTTTGTAACATATCAGCTTAAAGCTTTTAAGGTTGGTGCATTTGCAACATTTTCATATTTTTCTAGTAGCCAAACTAGTGGCTCGGTGGTTACAGCAAATGGCCTTGACCAATCAACTTATTACATGTTGGTTGTAGATTCTGTTGCTTTTAATACTACATATAATCCGTTTTCACAGTTCTTTGGCAATTCTGCGTTCATCAATAATGTTTTAACAGACCCTTCAGTACTAGATTATGATACAATTACAATTATTGAACCTCAACAACTTTCAAATACTGTTACAACTCAAACAACAAATCAATGTTTTGGTTTTTGTAATGCATCAGAACTAATATCAATTTCAGGAGGAACACTGCCCTATATTGTGGATGGAACTGCAATTTCAGCAACTGATACTTTATTCGATAATCTTTGTGCAGGAACATATTCGTTTTCACTTACCGATGCAAATGGTTGCGCCACATCCCCTTCGTCCCCTTCTGCCTTTACAGTTACTGAACCAAACGTACTTTCTGTAAACGGTAGTATTACTTCCAACTTTAACGGGCAAGAAATATCTTGCTTTGGAGCAAGTGATGGTGAAATAACAGCTTCAGTAACATCCGGTACTTCACCTTATGAATATTCTCTAGATAATGTTACATGGACTACTAATCCAGTATTTCCTAATTTATCATCAGGAAGTTATACTCTTTTTTACAGAGACGCAAATCTATGTACAAATGACGAGACATTTATTTTAAATGACCCTACAGATTTAGATGGTAGCATTACAGTAAATTCAATTGTTTCATGTAATTCTGTTTGTGATGCTAGTTTGCAATTTTCTATAACTCCAGGCTTTACAGGAACTCCAGGCTACACATACTCTTTGAATGGATCAGGATCTCAAAATTCATCAGTTTTTAACAACTTATGTGGAGATCAATTTCATGAAATAACAATAACTGATGCAAATGGATGTACGGCTTCAGATTCTGTTTTTGTTGCAGAACCTAACCCAATTACATTTAATGCAGATGTTACATCAAATGTTTTATACAACGGTTTTGGTGTAAGTTGTAATGGATCTAGCGATGGTGAAATTACCTTTTCAAATGTTTTAGGAGGAACTCCTAATTTTTCATTTTCAATTGATGGTGGAAATAATTTCTCAAGCAATTTAATATTCAATTCATCCAACGGTTCAGCTATTTCAGCTGGAACATATACACTCCAAGTTCAAGATGGTGCAGGATGCTTAACAAGTCAAACTACTTTAACAGTTACTGAGCCAATACCATTTTCTGCTACTGCAATTGAAACACAAGGTGTAAGTTGTTTTAATTTGTGTGATGCCTCACTAACGGTAAATGTATTGAATGAACCGTCTTTATTAAGTTCACTAGTTTATGATTTAAATGGGGTTACTCAATTTCAAAACCCATCTTTTACAAATTTATGTGGAGGTATAAATTATGGAGATTATTATCTTACTGTTACAGATGCAAATAATTGTGTTGCTTACGATACAATTTCTCTTTCTGAGCCTTTAGATTGGGCTTATACGTTGGACTCTTTTCCTGAATATTGTGGTTCTGGATTAGGTTCGGCAAGTATTTTAGTTGATCCTAGCACAGGGACATCACCCTTTTCTTACTTATGGTCAGATGGTCAAATTACTGCAATTGCAGACTCTTTAATCAGCGGAACATATTCCGTTGTTGTAACGGATAATAACGGATGTAATTTTTCATCTTCAGTTTTTGTTGATCAGGCTGATTTAACAGCAACATTTGATACAGTTGCAGCATGTAATAATGCCCTAAATGCGTCTTTAACGGCTATTCCAAACGGTACTGCACCATACACTTATTTATGGAGTACAGGTGAAACAACTCAAACAATAAACAATTTAAATAGTTCAACATTATATTCTGTTACAATAACTGATTTTAACGGATGTGTTGTTGATTCCTCTATCACTACTCCTGCAAGTGCCATTGTTGATTTACAAATTAACTACTCTAACTCTCAACTATTTGTTCCGTGCTTTGGTGATCCGTCAAATGGAATCGAGGTAGTTGCAAGTGGTGGAACTGGTGCAAATACTCATCAGTATTATATTCCATTTTACTTTCCTGTGCCACAAAATACGGGTTTATATACTGGATTATTTGCTGGTAATTACGTTATTTATACTAGCGATGGAAATGGTTGTACAGATAGTGTAAACGTACTCATTTTTGAACCATCAGAGCTTAGTGCTTATACAATATTAGATTCTTCTGTTAGTTGTTTTGGTGGTAATGATGGTTCTGCTGCAGTAGCTGGAACAAATGGCGGGCCAAATCCACTTGGTGGAACCGCGCCTTACAGTTATTCATGGTCAAACGGTAGTAATGGGCCATATGCAACAAATTTAAGTGCAGGTCAATATAATTTAGATATTACAGATGATAATGGTTGTACATCATCTGAAGTAGTTACGATTTCTGAACCATCACAATTAATTACCCAAACTAATGTTTTAAATAACTCAAATTGTTCTGGAGCACAAACTTTGGCATCCGGTGAGATTGAAGTAGTTGCAAGTGGAGCTACTCCATCATATTCTTATTTGTGGAGTAATGGTGCTACAACACCAACAATAAACTTTTTGTTACCTGGTCTTTATTCTGTGGTTGTCACAGATGCAAATGGGTGTGTTGCATCAGCAGATACATCAGAAATCTTAGCTGGTGAAAACCCAGATTTACAAACAACAATCACTAATGTCACTTGTTTCGGTGATGATGATGGTGTTATTACTCCTTCTGCAATAGGAGGGGCTTCACCATATTTATTTAGTAATGATGGTGGAAATACTTATTTTACATCAGGAAATGTTTTTGCTAATTTAGATGGAGGTTTTTATTTTGTAACTGTTGTTGATTCACTAGGATGTTTAGATACAGATTCTATTTATGTAGAGGAGCCAGATTTATTAGAAGTTACTAATATCAATATTTCTAATGTAAGTTGCAATGGCGCGAATGACGGAGAATTAACAGCTGTGCATTCGGGTGGAAGATCACCTTACACGTATTTATGGAATGACTCAAATAATCAAACTGGAGCAACTGCTACAGGCTTATCACCTGGAAACTACTCTGTAACTATTACTGATAGTTCTGGATGTATTGCCATTTCTAATGCTAGTATTACAGAACCTGATGTTCTTGAAATAGTCTCAATTTCCTCTGATAGCGCTCAATGTTATGGTCAAGCAGATGGATTTGTTTATGTTTCTGTAAATGGTGGAACACCAACATATAATTTTAATTGGAGTTTCGGTGGAACTAATGCGAATACAAATGCTCCTGCTGGATTACATACTGTAAACATAACTGATAATAATGGTTGTGTTGTAGACTCAATTATATCAGTTGAACAGCCTAATGAAATTCTTGCAACATTTACGAAGGACTCTGTTTCTTGCTTAGGATTTTCTGATGGCTGGGCAATGGCAAATGTTACAGGTGGTACAAATAGCTTTTCATACTTTTGGAGTAACGGTAGTGATTCATCTTCATCTTATGGGTTATCTGCAGGATATCATTATTTAACAATTACGGACGGAAATATGTGCGTTAAATATGACTCTGTAGAGGTTTACGAGCCTAATTATGTTATTTCAATTGACTCTGTTCTTGTTGATGAAATTACTTGTTATTCAGCAAACAACGGAACAATATCAGTTTATGCTTCAGGAGGTTTAAGTATTGAATATTTTAAATCTAATGGATTAACTACATCTTCTCAAATGACAAATGTATTTACTAGTGTTTCGCCAGATACATATACTATTTCAGTTGTAGACTTTAAAGGATGTACTGCAAGTGAAATCATTACATTATCACAACCAGATTCATTATATATCGATACGACTATTTTTTCACACGTTCAGTGCTTTGGTTTAAACAATGGGTCTATTGATAACATCGTGGCATATGGTGGTACTGGGTCATATTTGTTTTCTATAAATGGTGGAAACACATATTCAAATACAGCTTATTTTAATGGTTATGGGGCAGGAACATATACTGTTGAAGTATTTGACGAAAATAATTGTGTCGCCCAAGATGTGATTATAATTGACGAACCACCTGTTCTTAACGTTAATATAACTGCATCAGACTGGAACAATTATCAAATTCAATGTCATGGTGATAATTCAGGAACAGCAGATATTTCTATAAATGGAGGTGCTCCACCTTATTTAAAAACAACTGTTGAAAATGGCGATACTCTCATCTCTTCATTTTCTGCTAATATTACGGGATTAAGTAGTGGAACTTATGACTTTATAGTTGAAGATGGTTATGGTTGTGTATATCTTGAAACCATTATTTATAATCAACCAGATACAATTTTACATTCATTTGTAGCTAATCATGTTACATGTGATGGATGGAATAACGGATCATTAACAGATGTTGTTAGTGGAGGGGTAGGAAGCCCATTAACATATCATTATTTATGGAATACTGGTGATACCACATATTCTTTAAATAATTTATCTGTAGGAATTTATGGTATTACAGTAACTGATGAAAATGGCTGTTCAAATTATGATCAATTTGAGATTAATGATACAAATAAGTTGATAGTATCAATTGACCAACAAAATACATTTGAGGTTTCATGTTTTGATTTTTGCGATGGTGAGATTGCCTTAGATATTTCTGGAGGTATACCTAGTGTTACGCCAAGTGGAAATTCAATATACACATGTCAGTGGAATGATACTTTATTGCAAACTACAGCTACTGCTGTTGGTTTATGTGTAAATAACGATGATAATAATACAACTTATACTTGTGTTATTAATGATGCTCAAGGTTGTTATGACACTATTACATACACGTTATCTCAGCCTGAGGAATTAATAGTTTTAACTTCTATAGTTGAACCTGTTGATTGTAATGGTGCAAGTACTGGAAAAATCAAAGCAGATGTTACAGGAGGAAATACTCCGCCACCATATACATATCAATGGAACAATGGTGTTAATACAGCTAATAATAATAATATAATTGCTGGTTCATATGTAGTAGTTGTAACAGATGTAAAGGGTTGTACTGACACAGCAGAAATATTATTAGAAGAACCAACCCTATTATCAGTATCAATAAGCGAAAGTGATGTTACTTGCTTTGGATATGATGATGGAGAAATCACAGCTACTGCTACTGGTGGTACGCCAGAGCCTGGCATTCCGCCAACATACTATTACTTATGGGATGATCCAGCAGCCCAAACAACACAAGTAGCTACAGCACTCTCTCCAGACATTTATTCTGTTACAGTTACTGATGCAAATGGTTGTACTGTCACTAGTCAAACTGTAAATATAAGCGGACCAACCAATGCACTAGTTGTAACAGCAGACTCAACAGATGAGACATGTCTTTTAAATGATGGGTCAGCTCAGGTCTTTGTTTTAGGTGGCGTTCCTAATTATGATTTTTCATGGTCAGGTCCTGCAGGTTATACTAATTCAAATTCTTCAATTAGTAATTTATCACCTGGACTATATACAGTTGATGTAATAGATGCTAATGGCTGCGAGGTTACAACAACAACAACAGTTAATGCTGTTACTGAAATCCTCTTACCTGGTAATGTTAATTTGCTTGATACTACAATTTGTTTGGGCTCAACAATAACTTTAAATGTTCAAGAAAAACCAGGCTTGTTTTATACTTGGGATGACGGTTCAATTGAAACAGATAAAATAGTTTCTCCAACACTCCCAATTAATAATTACATATTAACAGTGGTAGATCCTAATTGCCTAAATCCATATCAAGTTGAAGCTATAGTAAGAGTTACTTATGTAGAAAATGATATTGAATCAGATGCATCTACTGTTCAAGGAAATAATCCTGTGATTAAAATTGGTGATGAAATAAATCTTCAATCAGAAAATGCATTTGACGCATATACATGGTCAAACGGTAGTACGTCAAATAATATATCTGTACGACCTTTAGCATCTTCATGGTATTCTTTAACAGTAGATTCTTCTGGATGCTTAGGTGTTGATTCTATTTATGTGGTATTAGGCGTTATCCCTTATGATGCAATAACACCAAATGGTGATTTAATGAATGATACTTGGGAAATATTAGATATAGAAAATTACCCTAAAGCTATCGTAAAAGTCTTTAACAGATGGGGTGAAATAGTTCACCAGACATCTGGTGGGGGCAGCTATAAAGCATGGGACGGAACTTATGAATCTGAACAACTCCCTGTAGGCACATATTATTATGTAATTGATTTAAATAATAATGAAGAGCCTCAAACCGGACCAATAACAATTGTAAGATAAAAAACAACAATATGAAGAAATTATCTTTTTTAATATTAGCTTTTATTTTTAGTGGGTCGCTATACAGTCAGCAGTTACCTCAGCTAACGCAGTTTATGGACAACAACTATGTTCTTAATCCAGCCTTTGCAGGTATGGATGATTACTATCAAGTTCGTACTAGTATTAGAAATCAATGGACTGGAATTGCTGATGCGCCAAGTACTACTATTTTAAGTATTTATGGTCAACAAGAAGATAACGTTGGATTAGGAGGTGTTATCTTCAACGATCAGTTTGGACCAACTAGCAGAACTGGTGGTGCAATTTCATATGCTTATCACCTCTCATTAAATGAAAAGATAAAATTATCTCTTGCTCTTTCAGGTGGTTTTACTCAATTTAAAATTGACAAAAATGGTTGGAATGTTGCAAATCCTAATGACCCATTAACACAAGGAGATGTTATTGTAGAAACTGTTCCTGATGCAACTTTTGGATTTAACTTTTATTCAAATGATTGGTATTTAGGTTTAGCAATACCTCAATTACTAACTAGTAATTTAAACTTGTTAGATGATAATTTAGCTAATGCACTTTCAAGTGAACAATCTGGTAATTTATCTCGTCATATTTATGCTATGGGAGCATATAAGTTTAAGGCTAATCCAAAATGGAATGTTGAGCCATCATTTTTAGTTAAATCAGTAAGTCCAACACCAGCTCAATTGGATTTTGCACTTCGAGCAATTTATGATAAGAAAATTTGGTTTGGAGGTAACTATAGATCTACTGGTGATATTGGAGCATTATTTGGATATTCAATTAATGACCGATACATTATAGGCTACTCATATGATATTTTAAATTCTGAATTAGCAGATTATTCATCAGGCTCACATGAGTTTATGCTAGCCATCAAATTAAAAACGTCGACACCTAAGCAATTAAAATAGTGTTATTTTCTTATAAAAAAGAAAGCCCTCTGTGATAGAGGGCTTTATAAGTTGTACGTTGAATTAGGAAAGGAATGCACAACTAAAACAAGTTATTACGACAGCGCAAATATATAATCATTGTATAGCGAATTTGGTTTATAATTATACAAAGTATCAACAGTAAAATGTTAATTAAGTTAAATTTTTTAAAATATATAAACAAGTTAGTAACACTGACTATCTTGTTTTTACTTTTTTCTTGTCATAATAGTTCAGATATTTCTTTTAAAAATTTTGACATCGTTAATCTTGCTGAATCATCTTACGGCGATGAATTTATTGTTTTAGATGTTCGAACAAAGCAAGAGAGAGCTAATGGTTTTTTAGCAAATTCTACACATATTGATTTTTACGATGAAGCTTTTCTAGATAAATTAAATCTACTAGATAAAACAAAGCCTATATATATTTATTGCATGGTTGGAGGAAGAAGTTCAAAAGCTGCAAATAAAATTGTTAAAGCAGGTTTTAATGAAGTATATAATTTAAATGGTGGATTTTTAAAGTGGTCTAATAATAATTTACCTATTGAAATTCCTGAAAAAACAAATGAAGTTACTACTCAACAGTACAATAAATCATTTCTTGATTCAGCTATTAATTCCAATTCCAACTTACTTCTTTATGTTTCTACAAAGTGGTGTGCACCTTGTAAAAAGATGAATCCAGTTATAGATAGTTTGTCAAAAAATTATATTAAAGAGTTAAAAGTATTAAAAATAGATTTAGATCAGAATATGTTTCTCAATAAGATATATGATATTCAGTCAATTCCACTTTTTGTTTTATATAAAAACAATCAACAAGTTTGGCTCAAAAATGGTATAATTGCATACGGCGAATTAGCCACACAACTTTAGTTTTTAATTATAATAATACATCACATTAACTAGTACTAGTAAAAATGAAAATAGCTATTTTAGGTACTAGGGGGATTCCCAATAATTATGGGGGGTTTGAGCAATGTGCAGAATCTTTATCAGTTGGTCTGGTAAAAAAGGGATATGATGTTACAGTATATAACCCAAGTTTTCATCCTTTCAAAGAGACAGATTATAATGGAGTAAAAATTCAAAGTATTTATAGCCCTCAAAATTATTTAGGGGCAGCAGCTTCTAATTTTGTTTTTGATTTTCTATGTTTAAGACATGCTGTTAGTAATAAATTTGATATCATTTTAGAGCTTGGTCTAATAACTGCTGCGCCTGCAATCATTTTTTGTAATAAGAGATTAAGTTTAATTGTAACTAATTTAGATGGATTAGAGTGGAAAAGAGCAAAGTGGAGCCCAGTAATTAGAACGATTACTAAAAAGCTTGAAAAATTTGGTGTTAAAAATTCAAACTATATAGTTTCTGATAATATAGCTATTCAAGAATATGTTAAGCATAGATATAATAAAGAATCAGAATTTATCGCTTATGGAGCTGAAGAGGTTTCTTCTTTAAAAATTGAAACAATAACAAAATATTTATTAGAGGACTCTCCATTTATCTTAACTATTGCTCGGCTTGAACCAGAAAACAATATTGAATTAATGTGTGATTCTTATTTGTCCTCGAGTAACAATTTACCTTATTATATAATAGGAAATCATAACACAAAATATGGTGAAATATTAAAATCAAAATATAAGGATACAAGAATATATTTTTTAGGTGCTATTTTTAATAAAGAAGAACTGGATACTTTTAGGTTTTTTGCTAAATATTATTTACATGGCCACTCTGTTGGGGGAACAAACCCTGCGTTAATTGAAGCTATGGCTGCTAGTGCTTTTATCTTGATTCACAACAACCCCTTTAATAAATCTGTGGTATGTGAAGATAATTTCTCTTTTTCTGATTCAAACGAATTAAAAGACTTATTAGAAAATAAAGAGATATTAAGTGAAAGAGATAAATTAGCTAAACTTAATCTTGCTATTATTGATGAAGATTATAGATGGGATAAAATAGTAGATCAATATGAAAGTTATTTTTTAAAGATTCTAAATCACAAATAAATCTGAAGCAATACCATCTGCCATTAACATTCCTTTTTTTGATAATTTAAAATTTTCATTTTCTTTAATTACATCTCCACTTTCTATCCACTTTTTTATTAAGGTGGTAAACTTTAAGTTTATTTTTTTGTTGTAATTTTTATTTAGATATTTTTGATTAATACCCCACATAGTTCTTAAAGTAGTAAGTACATATTCATTGTATTTTTCATTCTCAGATAGCTTTTCTATCTCATAATATTCCTGCTGACTTTTTAGTTTTAAAATATACTTAGAATTACTTTTAACATTCCATTGTCTTGAGTTTCCGTTGAAAGAGTGAGCGGACGGACCTATTCCAATATATTTTTTTTTCTTCCAATATGAAGAATTATGTTTAGAAATGACTTTGTCTTTACAAAAATTAGATATTTCATATTGCACAAAACCAATTTTTTCAGAAATTTCCTGCAATATTTTAAAATGCTCTTCAATTTTCTCATCGCTTATTGGATCTAACTTTTTATTCTTAATTAAAAAATCAAGTTTTGTTTTGGGTTCAACTGTTAGAGCATATGCTGAAAAATGATTTATTTTTAATTGTTTTATTACGTTCAAGTTTTCTTCCCATTTTTTATTTGAGAGATTTGGCAGCCCGTAAATTAGATCTATAGTTATATTTTTAAATCCTAACTTTTTAGCAATTGAAATACTCTTTCGCGCCATGTTTCCATCATGACTTCTGTTCATGAATTTTAAGTCTTCATCATGAAAAGACTGAACTCCTATACTTAGTCTATTTATGCCTGTTGATTTTAATTCTCTTAATTTATTTTCAGAAACATCATCTGGGTTTAGCTCAAGAGTTATTTCCGCATCACCTTTTACATTATACAAAGAGAAGATTTTTTTAATTAAAGAATTTATATGGCTTGTTTGTATAAATGAGGGAGTCCCCCCTCCAAAGTAAATCGTTTCGATTTCGTTATTAAACAAATAATCCTTCTTATTTTCAATTTCAACAAGCATTGCATTAATCATTTCATTAACATTTTTTGTGTTAGTTGAAAAATGAAAATTACAATAAGTGCACTTTTGTTTGCAATATGGAATGTGAAGATAAATTCCAGCCATTAATTTTTAAAATAGTTTGCTTGTAAAATTACAAACTATTTAGTCCAAAAATTTAGATCTAATTTTTTTATCTGGCACTATACATTTGTCTTGTTTTCCAAACCAGACATACCTGTTTTTAGCTACAACATCATATACTATATTTGATAAAAAGCTTGGTATAAGTTTAGCAAACCAAAAGAGATAAAAAAAGCCTTTTAGTGACAATAATATTTCAATCACGGCTTTTGATTTAAAACTAATTTCTTTATTGTCGTAAAATATTACTGAGTCAGATTTTCTAGATTCAAGATATATATTTTTAAGTAGATTTTTTGCATGATTTCCGTTCAGAGGAGCAAATAAAAAAATATTGTTTTTATCTAAATTAATTACAGTTTTTACAAAGCCATCACACAAATTACAAAAACCATCATAGAAAATAATCTTTTTGTCTGATAAATAATTTTGATTGGAAAGTGTCGACATTTTACCAAATTTATAGTTATTTATTTGAAAGATGACTATCTTATTTTATATACTCTGTAATTTTTTTTCTATCTCTGTCTCATTTAGATCATTTTCTAAATTAAAAAGCATCTGATGTAGCCAAACTCCTTCAATACTTTTTTCTAAACCTATAATGTCATTTGAATTTAAGTTTTTTTCACAAAGTTTTTTTTAGATTAAATAAAAATAAACACTTATTTGTTTGTTTATCTTTAATTATATAGTTATAGCTTTTACTCTATGTAATCCAAAATAGATAATTTTGTAATGTTCTAAAAAATAAATCGTGTATTCTACAATTTTAATTACGCATATAATTATTAGTGTTATTTTGTCATTAGTTGCATTAAATATTGTCATCAGATCTATTTATGGTTTAGTAAAAAATATTCAATTTACAGCTCTAGCGGATTACTATGTTCCGGTTTTTGCTGTTGGTTTATTATACTTAGAGTTAGTTTTAGGATTACTATTGTATTACATGCACATGAATAAGCTTGAAGATTTTATTAATCAAGCAAATGCAAACGATTATTTTTCGTCTCGTTTCTGGGCAATAGAGCATACTATACTCATGTTTTTTGCAATTATTTTTGGTCACCTTGGATTAGTTTATGCAAAAAATTTAAAGAATAGTAGATCGAAGTTCAAACAGAATTTTTTATATTTTGGATTGTCTTTTATTCTTATAATTATTTCACTTTTAATGAATATACCCAATAATGCATAACAGAAATAATATTCTTTTGATAGAAGATCAACTTTCATTGGCTAACGATGTGATTAGTTTTTTAAAGCAGAATAATTATAATTGTTTCCACGCCTCATCTCTAAAGAAGGCTTCATCAGCTTTGAGAAAAAATAATTTTAATACAGTGTTATTGGATTTAGGCTTACCTGACGGAGATGGTCTTTCATTAATTAAAAAAATTAAAGAAAAAGACCCCTCTTGTGGAGTTATAATAATATCAGCTAAGGACGCAGTTGATAAAAAAGTTGAAGGTTTAGAATTGGGAGCAGATGATTATTTAACAAAACCTTTTTTTATGCCTGAACTAAATGCAAGAATTAAATCTTTGATCAGAAGATTAAATTTTGAAGGTAATAATGAGATTATTGCCGGAGCATTAAAAGTTGTTCCTGATGAAATGCGATTATATGTATATAAAAATGAAGTTGAATTAACCAATACAGAGTTCAATCTCCTTTTATATTTTGTTTCAAATAAGAATAGGGTATTGAGTAAAACTAATCTTGCAGAATATATGTCATCAAAATATTTTGACTATGGTTTTTCTAATGATGTTATTTATGGACATATCAAAAATTTAAAGAAAAAATTAGATAGTGCAGGAGCTCCTGAGTATATTAAAAATGTTTATGGTGTAGGTTATAAATTTATTTCTGAATGAAATTAACTACTAAAACTGGACTAAGTTTTATTTCATCAAGCGCAATTTTCTTTTTATTGGGAAGTGTATTCATGTACTATGCAGTTAGGGTTATCCTAGCTGATGATTTATCTTCAAGATTATATCAAATGCAAAGTGATTTTATTGAGAACTCCCTTGATCAAGTTGATATATATACATTGTCCAATAAAAATATTTTTATTGAAGAATTAGATGGTAATATTAAACCTATAATTTCAGATACAGTATTAATAGAAAACGATAAATACATTTTATATAGAAAAATTAATTTTCCTCATAAACATAATAATCAAAATTACAGTATTGAAATACTACAGTCACAAACACAAACTGATCTCTTAATTTGGCGCATAGTTATTTTAAATGTGGCGCTTGCTATGTCATTTTTCTTAATTATATTTTTTTTAAATTACTTAAGTGTTAAAAGAGGGTTAAGAATTTTTTATAAAACAGTAAGTAAATTAGAAAATTACCAAACGAGTAAGCCAGAACTAATTTCATTTGAAAATAGTGAGATAGATGAGCTTAATAAGTTAACTGAAATTTTTGAGAAAATGTCATTAAAAATCAGCTCAGATTTTAATGCTCAAAAAGAATATACTGAGAATGTTTCTCATGAAATCCAAACACCTCTTGCAATAATAAGCTCAAAAGCTGATGAGCTTTTGCAATCGGAAAAATTAGAAAAGGATGAGATGGAGAAGCTAGAAACCATCATGAATACAACCAGTAGATTAGCTCGAATTAATCAGGCATTAATTTTATTAACTAAGATTGAAAATAAGTTTTACGCTGAAACAACTACGTTAAATATTAAAAAAATAATACAAGAGAAAATAACTTTTTATTCTCATTTAATTGATGAGAAGGGAATTAGTGTTAAGATAGATATAAATGATGATCATCAGCTAAGCATGAATACATATTTAGCTGACACATTATTTTTAAATTTAATCAAAAATGCCATCATGCATAATACTAATGATGGTTCAATAGAGATTAGCTTTGATGCACAAATATTGAATATTATTAATACTGGTCCAAAATTAGATTTTGATGACAATATATTTAAAAGGTTTGTTAGAAGTACAAACAAAGAAAGTTTAGGAATAGGCCTTTCTATTGTTAAAAGAATTTGCGATTTTTATAATATGGAAATATCATATAGCTACACATCTCATCATGAATTTAAATTGGACATAAAAAATGAAGGATAATTTTTTTCAAAATTTAAGCGATGAGGAATACGAAATTTTAGCCAATAAAGGAACTGAAGCACCTTTTTCTGGAGAATATAATGACCATTATCACGCAGGTTTTTTTGTTTGCAGAGCCTGTTCAAATAAACTTTATGAATCTAATACAAAATTTAATTCAGGTTGTGGATGGCCTTCTTTTGACGATGAAATAGAAGGGGCAATTGTCAGATATGAAGATAATTCTTTAGGTAGGAAAAGAATAGAGATTTGTTGTTCAAATTGTGATGGTCATTTGGGACATGTTTTTCATGGAGAAAAAATCACAGAGAAAGATACTAGACATTGTGTAAACTCATTAAGTATAAGATTTATATCATATAAAAATTTACATAAGGCAACTTTTGGCGCGGGTTGTTTTTGGAAAGTACAACATGTATTTTCTAAAGTTATAGGAGTATATGACACACAATCTGGTTACATGGGAGGAAGTATGAAAGAACCTAATTACGACGATGTTTGTTCAGGCAAAACAAATCATGCTGAAGTTGTTCAGGTATATTATGACCCAAAAGAGGTTAGTTATCAAGAGCTTTTATTAATTTTTTGGCAGAGCCACAATCCCACGACATTAAATCGTCAAGGAAATGATGAGGGAACACAATATAGATCAGTTATATTTTACGATACCAATGAACAACAAGCATTGGCTATAAATTCAAAAAATAATTTTCAAAAAAATACTAAAGCCCCAATAGTTACAGAAATAGTTAAAATAGATTCTTTTTACAGAGCTGAAGAATATCATCAAAATTATTTAAGTAAAAATAATTTAGGATTATGTGATATCTGATTCTTTTGGCAAGACAATAGCAAAGCTAGTACCATTTTGCTCATTTGATTCTAAAAGAAACAGCTTCCCTTTATGGTAATCTTCAATAATTCTTTTTGATAGAGAAAGACCAAGCCCCCAGCCTCTTGCTTTAGATGTAACACCAGGTTTGAAAATATCTGAAATAAGTAATTTGTCAATTCCTTTACCTGTATCTTTAATTATTATTTGAATTGTTGAGTCATTTTGATTAATTGCAATTTTAATTTCCCCTTTTCCTTGCATTGCATCAACAGCATTTTTACAAATGTTTTCGATTACCCATTCAAGCAAGGTTTTATTAATATTTACAAACAATTTTTCTTCACTATTTTCTAGTATAAATTCTGTATTTTGAGAGAGTCTTGATTTTAAGTATCTAACAGATTTTTCAACTATTGATATAATTTCATGCTTTTCTAATTTAGGTTTTGATCCAATCTTAGAAAATCTATCTGCTATTGTTTCAAGCCTATGCAAATCTTTTTTCATTTCAAAAATCATATCCTCATTTTTTTCATTTTTTATTAATTCACTCCAGGCCATTAAAGAGGATAGTGGTGTGGCAATTTGATGTGCTGTTTCTTTTGCCATTCCAGCCCAAACTTGGTTTTGTTCTGATTTTCTTGCTGAACTAAACACCATATATCCTATAAAAACAAATATAAAAATGAAAAAAAGCTGATAAATTGGATAGTACCTCAAATTATTTAATAGCTCAGAATCCGCATAATAAATCCATTGTTTATCTCCAATAAAATTGATTTCAATAGGCTCATCACCACTTACTTTCATTTCATTAAGAGTTTCACGCAAATGTAATTTATACTGTTTTAAAAGTTTTTCTGCCTTAATAGTAGTAACACTATCTTTATCTAAGGGATTAATACTGTATTTTATCTCATCATATTTGTTTAATACAATACTATCAGAATTTGAGAAAAAATTAATATTTCTTGTTTCTAAGATACTATCACATTCATCAATAAGAATTACCGGGATATTTCTGTTTTCTGAAACTACTTTTATTGCTAAAGAAAAATCTCCTTGGCTATATGAATTAACCAACTGTTTTGTTGCTTGAGCCCAAATTTCAATTTTCTTTGTTTCTTCACTTTTTAGTTCCTTAACAAGTTTATTTGTAATGAATACAGAAGCGACACAAATTAAAATTGCAAGTAATGATAGTGTTAACTTCCATCTTTGTTTTTTTGAGTAGATATTCATTTCAAGTAAATATATATAAATTACGGCTCATCATCCCATTCAATTTCTAAATCCTCTGACTCCTCTTCTTTTTCTTTTTTATTTAATTCTTCTGCAATTATTTTTTTTACATCAATAATTTCTTTTTTAATTTCTTGTTCTATATTTTCTTTAATTTTTAATTTTTCAAAATATATTTCACTATCATCTTTTGTCCCCTTCATCCTAATTTGAAGATTTGTTTTTAATGGGCTTATACTATCATTAGGATTAAATGAACTGCTTTTAGCACGAAACCTTTTTGCTAACAATTCAGATAATAAAAGACTCACCTTATAATTGTATTCTTGGTTAAAGAAATGTTTTCCTGAAATGATTAAACTAAGAGCACTTGAGTTAATTTCCATATTTGGTACAGATATAATTTTGTCTTTTATTTTTATTTCATTCTCTAATTTTGAAAACTTGATATGTGCGAGATCTTTTAACTTCACATAGCTTGACAAACTTTCCAATGGTTTGAAATTAATTAATTCTCCTTTTTCTATTACTATTTTAGAATTTACATCTATCGACTCATAATTTAGATTTAGATATGGATCCCAATACATATTACATATTAAGTTTGAACTACTCAGTCCTTTTATATGCTTGTCAATTATAAAATCTTGTCCAAAATTATCAAATGCACTAAACGCTTTTTTCACATCAATTTTCTCTAATTTTATATTTGATGTGAGTTTGAAATTGTTTTTTTCATTTTTATAAAACTTACCATCCAAAAATAATCTCCCATCAAAAACATTTAATTCTAAATCTTTTGTTGAGAGCGAGTTATTATTAAAAATAAAATTTCCTTTAATTTTATTTGGATAAACATTATTATATACTAAAGTCTCTATATCAGATTTAAGTTTTAATTTTAAATAGTTTGGCATAATAAATTCATCCTCACCATTTTCTTTAGTTTCATCTATTCCAATAATGTTTTTTAAATTCATCGTTTTAGAGTATACATTTCCGTCAAGCTCTATTTTATTTTCATTGATCAGAATGTATGAGAAAAGATTTTTAATAGACCCTTCATAATTAATGTCACTATCTTTTATATTTATAACACTATTTGTAATTTGTATACTATCATTTATAATCCCTCCTTTTGCATTATTTATTTTAATCCTGTTTGGGTAGTTTTTATATAGAAAGCTAATATCAATTAGTTCTATGTCTGAGAAATGCTTACTATTTAAAAAATGCTTATTGAATGTTTCATCAAAAGAAATTTTTCCTTCATATTTCGTTGTAGCATTAATTTTGCCAGAACATTCATAAAATGGACTTTCAGAAAAATAATAATTTGCCTCGCTCATTTCCCATGTTGAAATTAGATTTGTCTCTAAAAAATAATTTTTTAAATCTGAAATCAAAAACTCTCCTTTGACATTCCCTTTTTTAGTTTTAGCTGTAAAGTTTTTAAAATCTATAGAGCTAGAACTAAAATTATTATTATCTCCATTTTTCACAATCCCGTGGCAAGATATTTCAGATAGATAAAACGGATACCTTTTTGTTTCAAACACCCCATTAGTAATATCATAATTAATATTTAGACTTGGATTTTTACCTGATTTAAATTTTCCTTTAATTGATGCACTATAATTAATTTCGCCATTCATTAAAACAGATTTAAAAGTCTCTTGTAAAAAAACGGGAGTGTGCTGAGTAAAAGATTTTATGTTTTGGTTTGAACCAACAATATCTAAGTCTAAGTATTTATTTTTATCTATTAACCCATTAACAAAAAATTTCAAATCCTCAATTTGAATAAATGAATTTTTTAAATTAGAATTACCGTCTTCATAAATATATTTCACATTTAATTCCACTTGTTTGTTTGAAAGATATTCCTTCTCTTGAATTTTAATTTTTTCACTAATACAGACTCCGTCAATAAGAAAGGTTTGATCAGCTTCAATACTGATATTCATATTTGTATTTAATAATAAGATATCAGTTTTATTTTTTTCGGATTTATAGCTTACTGTGCTATTGTATAATTTTATTTTGCCTAGCTTAATTTCATTTTTAGAGTTTTTTTCACCTTTAAGGAAATTATAATTTGATGTGTTGTTTTTTTCTTTAATTGAAATTTCTCCATTAAATATTGAAATGTTATCAATAGAATAAGTTTTGAATATAAATTCAATTAGACTAAATGTAACAAATGCTGTTTCTGCGTATATTAGTGTGTCGCTACCAAAAGGTTCATCCTCTTCAACATAAAAATTCTCAATTTTTACAATTGAAAAAGGGAAATCGTTAAAAAGCTGAAATTTTACACTACCAATACTTATGTTGTTTGGGATATGGTTTTTTAAGTTGTCAATAACTGTATTTTCAATTTTCTCACTAAAAAACACGCTACTAATTACCCCACCTAAAAGTAAAATAACACCAATACTTGTGATTACAAATGAGATTTTTTTAATTATTTTATTCATACTATAATTAAATAACGACAAAAATAATTTAATCGTCTAATCTACTGACGTTTTAAAATTGACACTTCCTCTTCTGTTAGAAATCTACTTTCTTTTCTTGCTAGATTTTTTTTAGTTAAACCACCATAATAAACTCTATCAATTTTGGTTGTTTGGTAGTCAAACTGTTCAAAAATCTTTTCAATAATATTCTTAGTTGGACCAACTATTTCTATTCCAATCTCTTTTTTATCATTTTGATTGGCATATGCAATATCATTTATTTGGATGCCAAATTCACTCCACTTTTTAGTTCTAATTTTGTTTAAATCAGAGTCATTAAGATTTTTATTTAAGGTAGCGTGGTAAATACTTTTAATTTTCAATGATTTTTTTGTTAGTTTTTTTGACAAATCATTATCATTACTAAATAGCATTAATCCTGTTGATTTTTTATCCAATTTTCCTATTGGAAAAATCTCTTCACGACATTTCCCTCGAATCAATGACATAACAGAATTTTTCTTAAATGAGTCTTTAAATGATGAGGTGTAATTTTTAGGTTTGTTTAACAGTAAATACTTTAATTTTTGATTTTTAATTGTAGCATCATTAAATTTAACGACATCTTCTATGTTAATTTTATGCCCCATTTCAGTTATTACTTTTCCATTTACACTAACAACACCTGCTTCAATAAATTTGTCAGCCTCACGTCTTGAGCATATTCCCGAGTTTGCAATATATTTATTTAGCCTAATTTGGCTACTATCTTTTTTATTTTGACGAAATGGTTTTGACCTTCTTCTCATTTACTCTATAATGTATTTTTTCTCTATGCTTCCATCTTTGTAATGCAAGAACATAACTTGATTATTTTTCAACTTTTCATTTCTTCCAAAAATATCTGTAACATATAATACTTGTTTGTTAGCTTCATTGTAATTTGAAATGCTTTGAGGCTGATTGCAAGGAAGTAATTGATAAAGAAAATTACCGGCATTATTAATTGCTTGAACAAATTCAGGCTGACTATTACCAATAACCCAATTGTGATCTACATTGCTGAAAACTAATGCTTCATTGTTAATCCCAAGATTATCACATATTGGATGAATTTCACCAGTGCCACATAAGTCTAAAACAGATGGGTTATTTAGGCCAGGTCCGCAATTATAATTTACAATAAGATCATCATCTCCTTGAGCACTAAAAATAGGTTCGTCTTGATTGTCAATCCAGCTCAACTGTTGTATCCCTCCTGCAAAATTTATAATTCCATTAACTTGTGATGAATAACCATTATTTCCTGCGTCACCATCTAACCCGCCTAATGAGTTTGCTATAGCTTGTACATTTATTGGGCTTGTTGTAAGATCAGAAATATCATCAATATATGCTGTATGAATAGCAGTAATTCCTCCAGAAGATATCCCCCCCACAAAAATTGCATTCGTATCTATTCCATAGTTATTTCCATTAGCAAAATCTTTTTTAAAAAATCTAACGGCAGCTTTCATATCATTAGTTGCTTTTAAAACCTCCTCATATTGTTCATCATGATTAGTTAAAAAGCTAATTAAATCTAAGAGTGATACCAGTCTATAATTGGCAGATACACTTACGTATCCTCTTTTCGCAAATGCAGTACAAAAATCTACAGCTCCAGGATTTTCTTTGGTTCCCTGATAATAGGAGCCACCATGGTGGAAAATAATTATAGGCCTATTTGTAGCAGTATCACCATCGGCTGTATAAATATCCATTTTATGAAAATTGTCAAAAAACACATCCGAATAGTTTACTGTAGTTACATTTACAGAACTGAAGACTTCAGATTGATAGCGATTCTGACACTGTGAATAAATGTAAGTACATAAAAATATAAGTATAGAAGTAAAGAATATTTTTTTCATAGTTAGTTATTTAGTTTTTGAAGCTGCTCAACAATTTTCTCATCATCTATTTTTTGAAATAGATGTTCATGCTGATTTATTTTACCTCCTTCTTTCATTATATCTGAATTTATTTCATCCCAATTATAATGAACTAAGTTTAAAAGATTTTTAAGTTTTTTTGATGTAAATGGGAGGTAAGGTTCGCAAACAAATGCCAGAGCAGCAGATATTTGAAGCGCAATGTTTAAAACAGTCTCAGTTCTTTGCTCATCTGTTTTTTTTGTTTTCCATGGTTCATTTTCAGCTAAATATTTGTTGCCGGTTCTTGCAAGATTCATAACCTCATTAAGCCCCTCTCTTAATTTAAATTCTTCAATAGATTTTCCAATATTATTAGTTGAATTAGTTATAGAGTCTAAAACTAATTTATCATTTTTTGTAAGATTATTTTGCTTAGGCACTATTCCATCCCAATATTTATTTGTTAAAACTACTACACGATTTATGAAATTCCCAAAAATCGCTACAAGTTCGTTATTATTTCTAGCTTGAAAATCTTTCCACGTAAAATCCGTGTCTTTGTTTTCTGGTGAAGTTGCACTTAGTACATACCTTAACGTATCTTGTTGATTTGCAAAATCAATTAGATACTCATGTAGCCAAATAGCCCAGTTTTTAGAAGTTGAAAGTTTTTTCCCTTCTAAATTTAGAAATTCATTAGCTGGAACATTTGTTGGAAGGTTATAGTCGCCAAGCTCTTTTAAAATAATAGGGAAAATGATACAATGAAATACAATATTATCTTTACCTATAAAATGAATTAATTCACTTTCATTATTTTTCCAATATTTCTCCCAATTTAAATTGTTTTTTTTCGCAAATTTTTTTGTTGCCGTTATGTAACCAATTGGTGCATCTAGCCAAACATACAATACTTTCCCCCCACTATTCTCAATTGGCACCTTGACACCCCAATCAAGATCTCTTGTCATTGAACGTTCTTTTAGTCCACTGTCAAGCCATGAATTGCACTGTCCAATTACCTGAGATTTCCATTTACTAGGATTATGAGTTGTATTACCTTCAATCATTCCCTCATTAATCCATTTTTTAAGCCATTCTTCATGTTTTTGCATCGGTAAAAACCAGTGAGCAGTCTCTTTTAATATGGGGGTGTTTCCACTTATACTTGATTTGGGATTTATTAATTCTTGGGGGCTTAATGTAGACCCACATTTTTCGCATTGATCTCCGTATGCTTCATCTGCTCCACACCTTGGACATTCACCAATTATATATCTATCTGCTAGAAATTGTTTATTTTCAATATCATAAAATTGTTTATTCTCTTTTTTAATAAACTTTTTTGCATCATACAAATCTTTAAAAACCTCTTGAGCTGTTTCATGGTGCTCTTGATTTGATGTTCTATCATAAATATCAAAATCAATTCCAAAATTTTCAAATGATTTTTTATTTAACTCATGGTACTTATCTACAATTTGTTTTGGGCTTACGCCTTCTTTTTTTGCCTGTATAGTTATGGCAGCCCCATGCTCATCAGATCCACATATAAATGCAACATCATGTCCTTTCAACTTTTGATATCTTACATATATATCAGCTGGCAGGTAAGCACCTGCTAAATGACCCAGGTGAATAGGTCCATTTGCATATAAAAGTGCTGAGGTTACAGTAAATCTTTTTTTACCCATTAGTTAAAAAAATATATTTTAGCAAATATAAGTTATAATGAGTCAAATATGATTATTCCCCCAAAGTTAAATAAAGGAGATAAAGTAGCTTTAATTGCAACAGCTAGGCACATTTCAAAAGAGGAATTAATACCAGCAATAGATATTATTAAAAAATGGGGCTTAGAAGTTGTGTTTTCTGATAATGTTTTTAAAATTAAAAATCAATTTGCTGGAGCTGATAATGAGAGAGCAAATGATTTGCAAAAAATGTTAGATGATAAATCTATTAAAGCAATATTTTGTGTTAGAGGAGGGTATGGTACTGTTAGGATTATTGATAAGATCAACTTTAGTATCTTTTTAGATAATCCTAAATGGCTTGTAGGATATAGTGATGTTACGGTATTGCACAATCACATTAATAACCTTGGGGTTGCTTCACTTCACGCAAGTATGCCAATTAATTTTAAGGATAATACGGTAAAATCGTTACTATCTATTTCTAGCTGTTTATTTGGTGAACAAAATAATATTAGCTGTAAGCCTTTTTCATTAAATAAGTTAGGCGTAACTAAAGGTGTAGTGGTAGGAGGTAATCTTTCTGTAATTTATAGTTTGTTGGGGTCGCCAACTGATATTAATACAGAAGATAAAATATTATTTTTAGAAGATTTAGACGAATATTTGTATCATGTTGATAGGATGGCTTTTAATTTGTTTCGCAACCAAAAGTTTAAAAACATTAAAGGTCTAATTGTTGGGGGAATGACAAAAATGAATGACAATAATATTCCATTTGGAAATAATGCAAATGAAATTATTTTCAAACAAGTTCAGCATCTTGATATTCCAATTTGTTTCAATTTTCCCTCAGGACATCTCGACAATAATCTTTCAATTATATTTGGAAAAGAATCCTGCTTGAGTGTTAGTAAGGATAAAGTCGAATTAAGCCAGTAGATTTATTTATCTATAACTTTTGGGACAAGGATATAATCTGAATCTTTTTTTGGAGCATTTTTTAGCGCTTCTTCTTGAGATATATTTTCGATCGTGTCATCTTTTCTTAAAACATTTACTTCATCACTCAAATATATTAGAGGCTCTACATCTTTAGTATCGATTTCTGAAAGTTTATCTACAAAACCAATGATTTTATTTAAGTCTTCCTGCATTTCTTGTGAGCTTTTTTCATCAAAATTAAGCTTGGCAAGCCTTGCAAGTTCAGTAATTAGTTTATTGTCAATTTTCATAATCAGTTAATTTGTCAAAAATAGTATTGTAAACTTTAGTATTCAAATCTTTTATATCATTTGTTTCATCTCTTTGCCAAATTGGGGCATGTACTTCAATATTTAATATTCCCGGTTTACCTTTAAAATAATTCCAAGGGAAATGGGATTTATTGTCCGGCATTGTCACAGGAATAATTTTTGTATTACTCTCTATTGCAAGTTTAAAAGGACCATTCTTAAATCTTCTTAGCTTTACATCTGGAGGAGGAACACCTCCTTCTGGGAATATACAAACATTTAATCCATTTTTAAGTTTTTCATTTGCACTTAAAAAGGCGCTATAAGCATCTTTGTTGTTTTCTCTTCTAACTTGAACGGTATTATTTTTATAGAACCAGCCAAAGATTGGAATTTTAGAATATTCATACTTTGCCATAAAAATTATTGGAAGTTTAAGAGCTGCTAGAATTACAGGTATGTCAATAGTTGAAATATGATTTGGGCAAATAATATAATTTTCATTTTCATCAATTTCTTTTTCATATTTTACATTTAAAAAAACACCAGAAAATAGAAGGGTTAATCTTGACCAAAGTCTTGTAATATTACACACAGTTTTTTGGTTTGGAATTATTCTTGTAAAAAAATATAAAGGAGGAATTAGTATAATAAAAACTATTAGAAAGACAATAAAAAACCACAATCTCCATATTGAGCTAAATACAAATCCCACGTATTTCATATAATTATTAATCCAATTCATAAAACAAAGATAAAAATCCTATTTTTACAAAGCTAAACTTATCAAAATGGCAAGAGTATTAACAGGAATACAAAGTACAGGAATACCTCATTTAGGTAATTTGCTGGGCGCTATTATTCCTGCAATAAAAATGTCACAAAATTCTGAGAATGAAAGCCTGTTCTTTATTGCAGATCTGCATTCCTTTACAACAATAAGGGATAAAAAAACTTTAGAGCAGAATACCTATGCTACAGCTGCAGCTTGGCTTGCCTTTGGATTCGACACCAAAAATAATTTATTTTATAGACAATCTGATGTAACTCAAGTGTGTGAATTATCTTGGTATTTAAATTGTTTTACACCCTTTCCAATGCTTGCTAACGCACATTCATTTAAGGACAAATCAGATAGACTTTCACAAGTAAATTCTGGATTATTTACATACCCTGTTTTAATGGCTGCTGATATATTGCTATATGATGCAGAATTTGTTCCTGTAGGTAAAGATCAAGTACAACATCTTGAAATAACGCGTGATATTGCTGGGGCCTTTAATCATATATATAAAGATTCATTTGTTCTTCCTGAAGCTAAAGTTGATGAAAAGGTTATGATCATTCCTGGAACAGATGGTCAAAAAATGAGTAAGTCTTATAATAATATTATTAATATTTTTCTTGATGACAAAAAATTAAGAAAACAAATTATGTCTATTCAGACAGATAGTTTGTCTTTAGAAGAGAAGAAAGATCCTGAATCCTGTAATGTTTTTAAACTTTATAAATTATTAGCCCCAGAAAAAAAATCAAGTATAATGGCAAATAAATATAGAGAAGGAAATTATGGATATGGCCATGCTAAACAAGAACTTTTTGAATTGATATGTGAGAAATTTTCATCAGAACGAGAGAAATTCAATCATTTAATGTCTAACACAGACGTCATAGAAAAAGAGTTAAACGAAGGAGCTAAAAAAGCAACTTTAATTGCGGATAAAGTTTTGAAAAGGGTTAGAAATAACATAGGCTATTAAGCTGACTATTTTTCTTTATATTTCTTGTATAATATACTTTGATGATTTTCTAAATTAATAACCTCACCTTTAATAAAAATATTTTCTACGTTGTTTTGAATAATATCAAGGGCATCTCCAGAAGAGATGAAAAAAGTAGCTTCTTTACCTTTTTCTAAACTTCCAATTTCATCATCAATTCCTAATATTTTAGCTGTATTTAAGGTTAATGCCTTTATTGCATCTTCATATTTTAATCCGTATGAAACAGCAGTTCCTGCAGTAAATGGAAGATTTCTTGAACCCATTGCCTCCATATCACCTGCATAGCTAAAAGCAAAAGTAATATTGTTTTCATTTAAAATTTTAGCTTGTTCATATGGTGAATAAAGCTTACTATCTTCATTTTTTGGAAGTCTATGAACACGCTTCAATATCACAGGAATATTATTTTCTTTTAATTCTCGCATAACTTTTGTAGCATCTTCACCACCTACCAATACAATTTTTTTAATATTATATTTTTTACAAATATTTATACCTTCAATTATATCTTTTGAATAATTTGCATGCAGGTATAAGTTTTTATCTCCATTAAAAACACCAACCATACTTTCCATCTTTAAATCTATTTCAGAATTTGATTTAAAATAAGCATAAGATTTTTCTAAAAATTCCAATATTTTATTTACTCTTTCTTCATGTTGTTTGTTTTTTTTCACTTTTCCAGGTTCTCCCCACCACCCAGTGTTATAATATGATGAAGGCCATCTTAAATGAATACCATCATTTTCTTTACATGTAGCATCTTCCCAATTCCAACCTGCTAAATACATTACAGAAGATTGTCCAGAAATAATACCCCCTTGAGGCGTTACTTGAGTCATTAAAACACCATTTGTTCTTACAGTTTCTATAATTTTCGATTGAACATTATAAGCAATTTGACTTTTTATGTTAGGATTCATTACACCAACTTCTCTGTAATCATGAGTAGCTCTAACTGCATCTATTTCAGTAATACCAAGTTTTGTATTTGTAAGAATAAATCCAGGATAAATATGTTTTCCGTATACTTTGTATATTGTGTCAAAAGCTTCTGGATTTATTCTGATTTTTGATAAATCAGCAACTAAGTCAATTTTTCCATTTTTAACACTGATAACAGAATTCTCTATTTTTTCTCCATTACCTAAATGTGCTACTGCACCCATAAATAATTTTGTTTGACTATATGTGCTATAGCTTATAAAACAAAGACAAAAAATCAGAATTTTTTTAATGTTCATGTTCATGTTCATGTTCGTGTTCTATTGTGTCGCAATGATAAAATGTTTCTTTTTTAGGAGAATTTTTTACTTTATGCTTGCTTTTGGAAGTACTAAGTAATTTTATAATTCTAAGTTTTTCATTGTAATCTCTATCTTGTGTTTTTTTATTTTCTTCTAAATCGTAGTAGCAAACTCCATCAATATAGGTTTGCTCAACTTTAGAGTAAATAGATAGAGGATTGTCTGACCAAATGACAATATCTGCATCTTTGCCGATTTTCAAAGAACCCATTCTATCATCTAGCCTTAACAATTTAGCTGGGTTTAGTGTTACCATTTTCCATGCATCTTCTTTAGAGGTTGATCCGTATTTTACAGCTTTTGCCGCTTCTTGGTTTAATCTTCTTCCCATTTCTGCATCATCGGAATTAATTGCAGTTACTACTCCAGCTTCATTTAGAATTGCAGCATTATATGGAATCGCATCATTTACTTCAAATTTATATGCCCACCAGTCAGCAAAAGTTGATGCTCCAGCGCCATGATTTTTCAATTTCTTAGTTAATTTATAGCCTTCAAGGATATGTGTAAATGTATTTATTTTGAAACCCATAGAGTCTGCAACATGCATCAACATATTAATTTCTGATTCTACGTAAGAGTGGCAAGTAATGTGTCTTTTTCCGTCTAATATTTCTGAAAGAACATTGAGTTCTAGATCTTCTCTTGGGGGGATTGTTTCTCGCTTTTTTCTTAAACTTAAATTATTATATTCTTTCCATGCACTTTTGTATTTTTTTGCTCTGTAAAAAGCATCGTAAAAAACTTGCTCAACACCCATTCTTGTTTGAGGAAAGCGAATTGTGTTGAAATCTCCCCAGTTGCTTTGTTTTACATTTTCACCTAAGGCAAATTTGATAAAACCATCACAATTTTTAATCTTCATTTCTTCAGCGCTTTTTCCCCATCTTAATTTAACTAAGGCAGACTGCCCACCTATTGGATTTGCGGACCCGTGTAGTAGTTGAGAACATGTTACCCCACTCGCTATTTGTCGAAAAATGTTATGATCATCAGGATTAACTACATCTGAAATGCTTACTTCAGCAGTTACGGCTTGACTACTTTCATTAACACCTTTACTTATAGCAATATGAGAGTGTTCATCAATAATACCAGAGGTGATATGTTTTCCTTTAACATTTATTATTTCAAATGATGTGTTTTCAATATTTGGTATTTGGTTCGTGTCAAGATTTTCTCCAATTGCTACAATTTTACCATTACTAATTGCAATATCTGCTGATTTAACAATTCCTAAATCTTCATTTGTCCATAGAGTTGCATTCTTAAAAAGTATTGAATTTGTTTTTAGTTTTTTGTTTAACCCATATGACTTGTTGGGCACCCAAACAGTTGGTATTTGTTCAATTACAGCTTTGTCTTTTTTTGTTTTTTTGTTATCAAATACAGAATCCCTTTGCATTATAAATGAATATGTTTTACCATCTTCATTTAAAAAGTTTCCTGATATTTTTCCATTTTCAATAAACCCTAACGCTTTAAAATCACCTGTTTTATCATTTATTGTAATTGTGTTTCCTTTTAATGAGGTTGTGAGCTTTAGTGAATCAATTTTGTGAATTTTTACGGTAGGTTTGTTTTTTTGTCCTTTAATCTCCACTAATGAGTTATTAAATTTTGCTGAACTAAACGTATAATACCCTCTTATATCTTCTTTTATTTTTTTCTTAATAATATTTCTTTTTCCTGCAGCCCAATTCTCATAGATTTCCCCATTATTAAATATATCAGAAGAACAAATTAAGAAATTAGCAATTTTACCTTTTTCTATTGTACCTAATTTATTTTCTACACCAATTAATTTTGCAGGTGTAGTTGTTAAAGAGCTTAAGGCATCAGATTTCGACAAGCCTTTAGTAACTGCTAATTTTAGATTTTTGAGAAATTCAGTTTTGTTTTTTGTTCCAGATGATGTGATGGCGAAAGTAATATTGTTTTCGTGTAAAATCCTAGGGTTAAATGGCGCTGTTTCCCATTTTTTCAAATCACTTAAATTAATGCTTAGCGCTTCATCAAGATTAGAGACATCATAGTCTTCAGGAAAATTTATAGGAACAATTATTGGAAACTTAGTTTGTTTTATTTCTTCTAACCTTAAAAATTCATTTCCATTTCCTTTAACTATATAGTCAATTTCAAATTCGTCAGAAATTTTAAATAATCTACCAAAATCTAAATGACTTTTAACTTCGAATATTTTCGCTAAATTTTTGTTTGCATTATATTCAGTTAATGAAATATTAGAATTTTTATTTGTTTTTTCATGCCACTCACTATCAAGCAGTGTTTGCTTAATTAGCGCTATACTTCCCATGAGTGAAGTTGGATATCTTTGACTAGATGTACCTTTGTTAAAAGAGTAAAAAGTCGCAGCTTTATTAACTATTACATCTTGATTTTCCCTATTATCAGCTAAAATAACAAAACAACCTGTTCCTCTAAAAATACCATCATCTACATGCGTTAAGACTGATCCAAATCCCATATCTTGATATTTTTTCAAGTCTTCTTTATTGTGTGTGAATTGGTATGAAGCATGTATTTCTGGATGAATTGCTTGGTTCCAATTATATGGTCCTTTTTTATTGCTTTCGTACTGAGGGGTATAGCTTGAGGATTTTTTAGTTGGTTTTTCTAAACCATAATTTGAATACAAATCAATAAATGAAGGATATATATAATCCCCTTCTAAATCATAAACAATAGCATCTTGAGGTATTGATAAATTACTATCAACATCAATAATGATATTATCTTGTATTAAAAGAGTGCTTTTTTTTAATTCAAGATTTGGGGAAATAATTATATTGGCATTGGTAAATGCATATATAGGTTTGAAATTTTCATCAACTCCGTTTTTGGGAAAAGATTGTTGTGCATATATACACTTAGATAAGAAAGTTAGTAT
>JBJKXM010000060.1:0-33761 GCA_045561575.1 Flavobacteriales bacterium | reverse complement strand
GTAGGACCTGTAACACCTACATATGTGCCTTTTTTTAATTTTATTTCATTTTTTTCAGCAATTTCTTCAGTGATTGAAATCATGTTTTTACAATATGGCTGACTCATATCAGGAAATCTTGTGCCTAATTCATTTTGATTCGGACCAACTAAAGGATTTGGTATAAGATTAATATGGTCGTCAATAATCATCAAATCACCAATTTCAAAATCAGGGTTAACTCCACCACTAGCATTTGAAATAAGTAATTTCTTTATTCCAAGATATTTCATGACTCTTACTGGAAAAACAACTTTTTCTATATCTGCTTCTTCATAGTAGTGAAATCTGCCCTGCATTACAACAACTTCTTTGTTTTTTACATATCCAAATATTAATTTGCCGCTATGCCCCTCAACAGTAGACAGAGGAAATTCAGGAATTTCATCATAAGGTATTGAAAATTTTATATCAACTTCGTCCACAAAACTGCCAAGCCCAGATCCTAGTATAATTCCAATTTCAGGATTAAAATTTGTTTTTTCTTTTAAGAATTCAGCAGTCTTTTTAATTTGTACTAACATATTCAATCAGTTTTTTATCAAAATTTTCTTTGTCATTAACTTCAATTTCTATTGGAATAAAATATATTTCTAATCCAGTAAGTTCCTTATTGAATTGAAGAAGCTTAACGCTGTCTTTTTCGGTTGTTAAGATAAGTTTTTTTACGTCTTTTACCCGATTATAATAAGATAAGATATTCTTAATATCATTGATGGTATAGTTGTGATGATCTTTAAATTTCATATGATAATTTAAAGTTGAATTTCTATTTGAATAATTTATTAGTGGAGTAGGGTTAGCTATTCCTGTTAAAAGAATAATAATTCTTTCTTTTAAATCATTTAAAACTTTATCACCAAAAAGGTGTTTTGGTTTTTGATATTTTACTTTAGAAAAAATAATTGGTTTATCACTTATTGAAAATTCTGATTGAATTTTTTTTATGTAACTGTTATTTAGTTTTTCTGTATTATTCGTTACAATAATAGCATCTGCTCTTTTATATCCTTTTTTACTTTCTCTTAAACTTCCAAATGGGAATAAGTAGTCTTTGTAAAAAGGATTACTTACAGATGTTAGAAGTAAATTGAAACCTGATCTTACCCATCTGTGTTGAAATCCATCGTCAAAAATTATTACATCAATTTTTGGATATTTATTGATGATTTTTTTAATCCCCTTAGCTCTGTCTCCACTTACCAAAATGATAGTGTCGGGATTTTTTTTCTTAAGCATTAGTGGTTCATCCCCGACTTCAAGAACATTACTATTATAATCAACAAATAATAAATTTTTATTATTTCTTTTGTAACCTCTACTAATAACGGCTACATTAAACATCTTACTTAGTTCTTTGATAATATAGTTAACATGTGGTGTTTTTCCAGTACCTCCTAGACTAAGATTTCCAATACAGATAATAGGAATATCGAATTTTTCAGCTTTTAAAATATTGTAATCAAATAAAAAATTCCTTACAGTTGTGATAAAATCAAATAATAAAGAAATTGGAATGAATAAAAATTTCATTCTACAAAGATAAAACTTTAGATGTTACAATATTTTTAAGTTTATTACTTTTGAATAATGAAAATAAAAGAAATAACCGATTTTTTAGAAGAGATTGCCCCATTACATTATCAAGAAGCTTACGATAATTCTGGATTAATTATAGGAAGCAAAGAAGATATCGTTCATGGTGCATTAATTACTTTAGATTGTACTGAAGAGGTTGTTGAAGAAGCTATTTCAAAAAAATGTAATTTAATAATTGCACATCACCCCATTATTTTTGGTGCAATAAATAAAATTAATGGAAACAATTATATTGAAAGAGTTATTATAAAAGCAATTAAAAATAATATTTCAATATATGCAATTCATACTAATTTGGATAATGTAATTCACGGGGTAAATGGAAAAATTGCTGAGAAATTAGGTTTAGTTAATTGTCAAATTTTGAAACCCAAAAGTAAACTTATAAAAAAGCTAGTTGTTTATTGCCCAAAATCTCATGTATCATCTTTAAAAGATAGTCTTTTTGAAAATGGAGCTGGAGAATTTAAAAAATATGATAATTGTAGTTTTTCAGTTCTTGGAAATGGAACATTTAGACCTAAAAAAGGAAGCAATCCTTATTTAGGAAAGGAGAATGAAGTTGAATCTGTTCAAGAGGAAAGGTTAGAATTTTTCTATAATGTTGAAGATGAAAAAATGTTGCTTGATTGTTTATTTAAAAATCATCCATATGAACAGGTTGCTTACCAAATATATCTACTAGATAATTTATCTACTGAAATTGGTTCAGGAATCATTGGAGAATTAGAAGAAGAAGTTGAAACCAAGAACTTTCTTAAAGATGTTAAAGATAAAATGAATACAGATTGTATTCGATTTACAAAAAAAGTTAAAAAAACAATTAAAAAAGTAGCAGTTTGTGGTGGGAGTGGTAGTTTTTTGTTAGAACAAGCTAAAACTAAAAAGGCAGATATTTTTATATCAAGTGACTTTAAGTATCATGAGTTTTTTAATGCAGAAAATGCTATAATTATTGCAGACATTGGTCATTTTGAAAGTGAACAGTATACAAAGGAGCTAATTTTTGATTTGCTTAGAGAAAAATTTACTAAGTTTGCCGTCCAATTATCTAATGTTAATACAAATCCAATAAATTACTTGTAATATGGCAAAGAAAAAAGCTACAACAGTTTCTGTTAAAGATCGCTTAAAAGCATTATATCAACTTCAAATGATTGATTCAGAAATAGATAAGATTAGAATTGTTAGGGGAGAATTGCCTTTAGAAATTGAAGATTTAGAAGATTTAATAGCTGGTTTACAAACTAGACTAGATAAATTTAATTCTGAACTAGATGCAATTAACAACGAAATATTATCTAAGAAAAATGCAAATTTAGATGCTGAAGCCTTAGTTAAGAGGTACGAAAAGCAATTAAAAAATATTAAGAATAATAGAGAGTTTTCGTCTTTAACAAAGGAACTAGAATATAAAGGATTAGAAATACAATTGAATGATAAACACATATCTGAGTTTCAAGCAAAAGTTTTACATAAAGAAGAGGTTATCAATGAGTTAAAAAGCCAAATTAAAGACAGAGAAGAGGAGCTCGATTTAAAGAGTAAAGAGCTTGCTGAAATCATTAAAGAAACAGAAAAGGAAGAGAAGGCTTTAATGAAAAAATCTGAAAAGGCAAAAGAAATAATTGAGGAAAGATTACTTGCTTCATACAATCGAATAAGAAGTAAGGTAAAAAATGGTATCGCCGTAGTATCTATTGAAAGAGAGGCATGTGAAGGATACAAAATACCTCCCCAAAGACAAATAGACGTTAGAATGCATAAAAAAATAATAGTCTGTGAACACAGCGGAAAAATTTTGGTAGATGCCTCCACACTTTTTGATTAATCTTTAATTTATAATATTTAAAAAGGGATTTCATATTTTTGAAATCCCTTTTTTGTTTTATGAGAAACTTTTTTTTAATCACTTTATTATTTTTTTATTCTAACAGCATTTTTTCTAATTATGACATGAATGCTAATATGCGATTAGCATATTCACAGATTATTAATTTAAATTTTGATGATGCAATTGATATTCTTGAAAATGAGAAAATTCAAAATCCAAATAATGCTTTTATTATTCTTAACGAGAACTATATTGATTTTCTAAAAATTATTATTGGAGAAGATAAATTCTACTACGAAAATAATCGTATTAATAAAAATACCAGATTAAATAACTTAAAAAAAAACAGTGGTAAATCTCCATATCAACTTTTGATTCAAGCTGAGATACAACTACAATGGGCATTTACAAGAATAAAATTTAAGCAATATTTTTTAGCTGCGTATGAATTGCAGAAAGCATATGCATTGCTTAAAAAGAATGAAGAATTATATCCGGATTTTTTTCTTAATAAAAAAAGTCTTGGAATTTTAAAAATCTTGATTGGTTCAATACCTGATGAATATTCTTGGATTCTAAATATTATTGGTTTAGAAGGCAGCGTAAATAATGGCTTTGATGATCTATATCACCTTTTAAATATTTGTAAGAATAATGAAAGTTACAATATATATAAAAGTGAAATTTTATTTTATCTCTCTTTTTTGGAAATGAATATGAGAAATAACGAGGATTATCAAATGAATCTTTTAAATGAAATTGAAAATTGTTGCTATAATAATAATTTAATGCTTTTTTGTGCTGCTCGTTTATCTTCAAGATTAGGAGATAATGAGCAGACAATAAAAATCTTAGAAAAAAGAACTTTTAATAAAAGTCAATTTGATTTTCATTATCTAGATTATTTGTATGCTATGTCAAAATTTTACCAACAAGATTACGTAACAGCTCAAGAATTTTTTCTAAGATATACAGGTAATTTTCATGGATCAAATTATATTAAATCAGCGAATCACAAACTCTTTCTAATCTCATTATTAACTGATTCTACAGATAATATTAGTAAATATCGCAACTTAGTACTTGAAAAAGGAAATGCTCTAATTGATGAAGATATGCAAGCTATGAGAGATATTCAGAATAATAAAAAAATCAATATTGAATTGTTAAATTCAAGAATATTATTTGACGGTGGTTATTACCAAAAAGCATATTCTTGCTTAGAGAAGCTTGACACTGATAATTTAAATGATAATTCAGATTTTTTAATTGAATATTATTATAGAAAAGCTAGAGTTAGTCAAAAGCTTAAAAGGCCAAAGGAAATTGTCATTTCTTTATTTTTACAAGTATTAAAACAGCAAGATAATTCAAATTTATATTATCATCCCATGTCTACACTACAAATAGCATTTGAATATGAAAAGGGAGGGAATAAAGAAGAAGCTATTAATTATTTTAATAAAGTTTTTAATTATGAAAATTATAATTATGAAAATGGAATTAAAAAAAGTGCTCAGTCTAGTTTAAATAGACTTGTGATTAATACCTCAGTCCAAGAGTAATAACGGCATGATGATTAGTGTAGGCAAGGTCAGTAGAATTTACAAATTGGCTATTATACATTTGATAAGTGTCATTTGCTTGAGATAATACATAAGCAAAATCAAAATAGTAACTTCCATAGTCAATACCTGTACCAAAGGAATAATTTTCTGATAATAAATCTTCACTTTCAATTTTTGGGCTAGAACTTCTGGTATATCCAGCTCTAAGGCTAATTGCATTCATTTTATATTCAATACCAAGTCTTATATTTTCAGCCTTTTGATAAAGACTTTCAATATTATTGTTTTCTAGTGCAAAAATTTCTGATCCATCATCGTTTCTTAAATTGTCAACGTTAAGATTTGAAGTAGAATAATCAATCATTTCATAATCTGCGCTAATAAGAATGTTTTTATTAATATTAGCTGAAATACTAGCAATAGCTTTTAAAGGAGTAGTTAATTCGTATTCAAAATAATTCATAGGTGAATACTCCGTGTAACTAGAATCGCCAAAATTAGCTTGAGTAATCGTTCTAAATTCTTCTTGAATTGTAAAAACAGTAGGGGTGTGTAATGCTCCCCCAATTTTAATATTTTCATTTACTCTAACAATAGCTCCTAATTTTAAATTAATACCTTCTCCTTGAGCATATAGGTTTTGTAAATATTCAAATGAACCTAAGTTATTTACAGTATCGGATTGTATATCTTCTCTATGTTTAATGATTTCAGAATATTCAAAATTTGGCACACCTATTGTAGCTCCCAAATATATTCTTTCTTGAAATGAAGTCCCGATAGAAAACACTACTTCTCCCATATTTCCTGATGAATTGAATTGATGAGTTTGTCTTTTTAGTGCACTACTTTTAACATGAGAAATATAGTTCCCGTTATCGTAAATATATTGATTTAATGAAGTGTCAACGGCATTATTTTCAAGATCTATTATATCTGTCCAAAAAGCAGGTCCGCCAAAAAATCCATCAAGCTGGTTTATAGTATTGCCTTTAGCAACAGATAAAAGGTTATCTGCTAATGAGGAAGTATTATTTAAAGTGTTGATATAAATATTTTTATCATAGTTTGCTAATTGATTATACCCAATTCCAAAGTTTAATCTTTTCCAATCATTGTCATTTCTGGCATTTGCAGATATGTATCCAAAGTTTCCAATTGTGCCACTAGAAATATCTTCGTCATATTTATCAGAGTATGTAACTCCATTTTCTAAGAGAATATACTTGTTATTGTATGATGTTGAATTATTTAATGAAAATGAAGGAGAAAAGGATATTTCAGTATATTGATACATTCCTAAACCAGCAGGATTATAACTAAGACAAGAAAAATCACCTCCTAAAGAACCAAGTGCACCAGACATGGATGTTGCTTTTGCCGTTCCAAACATACTTTGAGATGAATATCTAAATGCGTCAAATTCATTTTGACCTTTAACAGAAAATGAAATGATTATTAGAGAGAGAAATATGATTTTTTGTTTCATTATTATTTTCTTTTTGGGCTTCTTGAATTATTTCTGCTTCCAGAAGATTTTGACCCGGAAGATCTAGTTTTGAAAGTAGAACGATTATTAGACCTGTAATTGTTTTTTGACTTGTATGTTTTTTTTGTTGAATATGTTTTTTTGGTAGAATTTTTATTTGTGTTATTTTTTTGTTCAAAAAAAGATTTTACAGGATTGTTAGATTTATTTGGCTTGTTACTTTTATTAGATTTTATCTGCGGATTTTTTGTTGTATACTTATTTGTAGTGAATTTTTTATTATTTCCTGGAACCCAGGTGTTTCGTAATTTAACATTAGACTTTATTAAGTTTCTATTATTTGTAGTTAAACTTCCTCTTGGGCCGTAGGTTTGATTATTTAAATTAAAGCCGGAAAATGTATTGTCATAGTTGTGATGGTGATAACTGTTATGACCATGGTGACCGTAACCATGATTGTGCCAGTAAGAATAATTGTTGTAAAAAGGAGAGTAGTAGCTGTAATATGGCGAATAGAAACTGTAATATGGCGAATAAAAGCCATAATATGGCGAATCCCATCCATAACCATAATAAATACTGCTTCCCCAGTAAAATGGATCAGGATTATACCAATAATAATCAGTGTAGTATCCAGAGTAGAATCCGTAATTAAACATTGGTCTGTGAAACCTTCTTATTCTAGATGAGTATGAAAAATCATAATAGTACTCATTGTTGTATTCCTCATACTCCTCATTTTCTTCATCTACAAGTGTTGAATCTTCTGTTTCTGATAAATTTTTTGAATATGCTTCATTTATAGTTTCAGCTGAGCTAAACTCATTGCTACTTAGATAATTAGGGTCAGAAAAAAACACTTGATTTGTTGAAACGCATGAAGTTAAGAATAAAACAAGAAGGAATATTGTGTGCGAATTTTTCATAGTAATATTATTAGGTCTTTTATGCTTCTAATAAAGTTTAATTTTAATTAAGTTTGTATTTATTTAATAAACGAATTTAGTCTAACAAAATTACATTATTTCAAACAAAATGTCAAAAAAGATAACACCAAGGTCAGAGGATTATTCTTTATGGTACAATGATATTGTTCAACATGCTGAATTAGCTGAAAACTCTGGTGTTAGAGGTTGCATGGTTATTAAGCCATATGGCTATGCTATTTGGGAAAAAATGCAAGCCGAACTAGATAAGAAATTTAAAGCAACTGGTCATGTTAATGCTTATTTTCCATTATTTATACCCAAATCTTATTTCAGCAAGGAAGCAGATCACGTGGATGGCTTTGCTAAGGAATGTGCAGTAGTAACTCATTACAGGTTAAAAAATTCCGAAAAAGGGATTGTAGTAGATGAAAAAGCAAAGTTAGATGAGGAGTTAATTGTGAGACCAACATCTGAGACAATTATATGGGATACATATCGTAAATGGATTCAATCTTATAGAGATTTGCCATTATTGATTAATCAATGGGCAAATGTTGTTAGATGGGAAATGAGAACAAGATTATTTTTAAGAACCGCAGAATTTTTATGGCAAGAAGGACATACTGCTCATGCTACAAAAGATGAAGCGTTAGAGGAAACCAAAAAAATAATTAATTTGTATTCTGACTTTGCTCAAAATTTTATGGCAATTCCAGTTACAATTGGATCAAAATCTGAAAATGAACGATTTGCTGGAGCACTTGAAACCTATACTATTGAAGCTTTGATGCAAGACGGTAAGGCATTACAAGCTGGGACCTCACATTTTTTAGGTCAAAATTTTGCCAAAGCATTTGATGTGAAATTTGCCACTAAAGAAGGAAAACAAGAATATGTTTGGGCAACTTCTTGGGGGGTTTCAACTAGATTGATGGGGGCGTTGGTAATGACACACTCTGATGATAAAGGTTTGGTTCTTCCACCAAAGCTTGCTCCATTTCAGGTTGTTATCGTTCCAATTTATAAAAGTGATGAACAGTTTGATGAAATTTCAAGTAAAATAAATGAAATAAAAAAATCTCTTGAAAGTAGAGGGGTAAGTGTTAAATTTGATAATAGAAAAACCCATAAACCTGGTTGGAAATTTGCTGAATACGAATTAAAAGGAGTGCCTGTAAGATTAGCAATGGGTATGAGAGATATCGAAAATAAAACTATTGAAATAGCAAGACGAGATACTTTAACAAAAGAAACTGTTAGTATTGAAAATATTGAGAATACTGTTATGCTTTTACTTGATGAAATTCAAGAAAGTTTATTTAAAAAAGCATCAATTTTTAGAAAAGAAAACACATATACAGCAAATTCATATGATGAGTTTAAGAAATTAATTGAAAATGGTGGTTTTGTATATGCACACTGGGATGGTACAAGTGAAACAGAAGAAAAAATTAAGAATGAAACTAAAGCTACAATAAGGTGTATTCCACTAGAATCAGATTTTGAAGACGGAGAATGTATATACAGTCAAAAAAAATCAAAGCAAAAAGTTTTATTTGCAAAAGCATATTAGCATGCACGATCAAGATTCCATAATTAAGTTATTGAAGGAAAAATCAGCTACTAAACAGCTGATATATAGAAATACAAAGGAAGTTTTTAATAAATTATTAAATGCTTTAAAGGAAAAAGAAAAATCTCTTGTTAGTATATTAAAAGATCAACATTCAGATGTAGAATTAGAGTTTAAATCTAATGGACAATTTGATGCCCAGCTAAAATTTGCAGGTGATACTCTTCTTTTTCATATGCATTCAAATGTTTTTGACTTCCCTCCAAATCATGAGGTGTCTAACTCCAAGTATGTAAAAGAAGATAATCTTAGAGGATTTTGTGGGGTTATAAATATTTATAATTTTTTATCAGACTCATTAAAGTATAACCGATTAAATGATGAAGGAATTCTTATAGGTAGGATATTTATAAATAAGGACAATAATTTTTTTGTTGAAGGAGATAAAGAACTTGGGTTTTTATTTAATGATTTTGCTAGTCAGCAAATCAATGATGATATGCTTAATCAGATTATTAATGTATGCATGGTGTACACATTAAACTTCGATTTATTTACTCCAAATTTTAATGATGTTAGATTAATTTCAGTGCATCAAATTGCGACAATGAGTATGAATCAAAAAATTAAGACCTCAAAGAGGTTAGGGTTCAAGTTTTCTCATGAAAATAAATAATAATTAAATATTTGTTAGGTTTTAAAAAAAGTATAAATTTGCAGCCTCGATTGAGAAACATTTAGGCCCCGGTCGTCTAGTGGTTAGGACGCCAGGTTTTCATCCTGGTAACCGGGGTTCGATTCCCCGTCGGGGTACAAAAAATAAAATTTATGGCAAATCATGCTTCAGCTTTAAAAAGAATTAGACAAACCGAAACTAGAAGGTTGCTTAATAGATATAAGCATAAAACTACTAGAAACGCAATTAAAGAACTTTGGTCTTTAAAAGATGCTAAAGCTGCAAATGCTTTGCTACCTAAGGTAAAAGGGATGTTAGATAAATTGAGTAAAACAAATATTATTCATAAAAATAAAGCTGCAAACCTTAAGTCTAAACTAACAAAGCATGTAAATTCATTAGGACCTGTTAAAGCTAAAGCAAAAGCTAAGAAAAAATAAAAACACTCGTAATAAAATAAACTATAGGCTTATCAATTTGATAAGCCTTTTTTTTTAATTTTAAACACTATGAAAATAACAGATGTTTTCTTTGACCTAGATAGAACTTTATGGGACTTTGATTTAAATGCAGAAATTACATTAAAAGAATTATGTAAAAAAAATGATTTGATAAGTTTAGGAATTAATACAAAAGAATTCATTGATGCATACACCATTCATAATGAAAGATTGTGGTCTCTTTATAGGGAAAATAAAATTACTAAAGAAAAATTAAGATCAGAAAGGTTTAATTTAACATTAGCTGAATTTGCAGTTGCTAATGAGAAATTAGCGATAAAACTTGGAAATGAATATGTGCAAAAATGTCCATTGCAGACACAGCTTTTTCCGTATGCTTTTGAAGTATTAAATTATCTTAAAAACAGTTATAACCTACATATAATTACAAATGGTTTTGAAGAAGTTCAAAACATAAAATTAGAAACTTCAAACCTTCTCCCTTTTTTTCAGAATATAATAACTTCCGAGCGAGTAAATGTTAAAAAGCCAGATCCTAAGATTTTTTATTATGCATTGGATTTGTTAGGTGTTAAAGCAGAAAATACCATAATGATTGGTGATGATTTGCCAGTGGATATTCTTGGTGCTAAAAATATTGGAATTCATCAAATTTATTTTAATCCCAAAAAAATAGGTCACAAGCATAAAATAGATTTTGAAGTTTCTAGCTTAATTCAAATAAAAGGAATTCTATAAAACTTATTTTGTTATTTCAACAAGTGGATTTCCTGTACAACCGTTAGGGAAGGAAATTTCTAATATTGAACTTATTGTTGGAGCTATATCTTTTACATTAACCATTTTAGTGGTGTTTCCTCTTGGTATTTTGTTGCCCCAAAATATTAAAGGAACATGTGTGTCATAGCTGTGTGATGATCCATGTGTTGTTCCTCCGTCTTCCCAACCATCACCAATCCATCCTGGCTCTAATTCAATAATTACATCTCCAGACCTTTTATGATTAAATCCTTGTTGTATTATTGCATGCGTTGAATGACTGTACTGATAATTATGCATTTGGTATGCAGTAAAAGTATTTTTAACTCCATCTTGTTTCAATAAAAATTTGGCACATACATCAGCAATTGATTTTGATTTATTAATACCTATATTTTCTTCAATAAATTCGTGGTCCAGAAATAGCTGATTGTTAGAAAAATTAGCTATAAATTCTTTCGCTTTGACATCATCGCTAGGCCAATTAAAATAATCTCTTAAGTGAGCCGTTAATTCATTAATGACCTCATTTTTGTGGAAATACCCAGCAGGTATTTTATAGTCCAATAGGATGTGAGGTTCAGATGAAACACCATGATCTGCTGTAAGAAAAATTACTACATTATCTTTTCCTAAATTGTTGTTTAAATAAGATATAATATTTGCAATATCTCTGTCAAGTTTGATATAAGTATCATATATTTCTTTTGAATGTGGTCCGTATTGATGACCGATATAATCAGTTGATGAAAAACTTATAGATAAAAAATCTGTGGTATTATTTTTTCCTAGCTTTTCATTTTTTAAAATTTTTAAAGCTAAATCTGTTAGTATACTATTTCCATAAGGAGTGCTCTTAATAATTCCAGGCCCTTTTTTTGAAATTAAAGAGTCTAGATTATGTGAAAAATCATCTTTTAGTTCCCATTTAGATGGCATATATAGAGATGATGGTTTTTGGTTCTGAAAGTTAATTAGCCATTCAGGTAAGTTTTCCATATAGAAACTACTACTAATCCAATCTCCATGACTATCCATCCAATAAGCAGCATCAGCAGTATGTCCGGCGGAAAGAATTGCTCCTCTATCTTTTAAAGAAATCCCAATCACTTTTGATTTTGGATTAAATAATTGTATTTCATCACCGATTGTTGTTGTAAGCATGTGGTGAGGAGACATTTTGCCATCTTCAGAACTTACATCAACTATATTTTGTTCACAATTGCAGATTGTATGCATATCTCCATTGCCTGCACAATAAACACTTTTTTTAAGTTCTTTGTCATACCAATTATTTGCTATTATCCCATGATTTGCAGGAGTAGTTCCAGTAAAAATACTAGCATGTCCTGGACCAGTATAGGTTGGGGCATAGCTAAAATGGGTGTTTTTGTAGAAATACCCTTCATTAATTAACTTTTTAAAACCATTATTTCCAAAGTCATTCCAAAATCTATCTACATAATCAAACCGCATTTGATCTACAACAATACCTACTACTAACTTTGGTTTCTTTGCTTGAGTTTCAAAAATTATTAGAAATAATAAGATAACAGAAAAAAGTTTTTTCATAATATTTTTTTTAGTTGATATGCTCCTATGGATAAAATAATTGCTACAATAACATCATACAATGGTTTAACATTTGGCCATCCAAAATTCCAAATACAAACTAAAATTAACCAAATAAACCAAATCTTACTAAATTGTTTCATTTAATTTAATTTTTAGTAAAAAATATGTAATACAACTTACAAGTAAAGCCCAAAACATTCCACCCACAATATCAAAGGGGAAATGAACTCCTAGATATATTCTACTGTATCCAATTATAGTAGCAAGAGAGAAAAGCCCTATAAAAAGGAATTTTCTTTTAGTTAAAAGCCCAATAAAGAATGCAATTGAGAACATATTTGATGCGTGAGATGATATAAAACCATATTTTCCACCACATTCAAGAACAATTCTTACATTTTCTAGTTGATAACATGGTCTAAGTCTTTCAAAAACTTCTTTAAAGAATTTGACACTTCCAAAATCAGCTAAAAAAATTAAAAATGATAATGAAAGTATTATCCAAAGAAAATCTTTTTTAAAAATCTTAAATAAAATATAAAGTATGTAAATGTAGAGCGGTATGAATATCAATTTATCACTCATAAGAATCATAAATGTGTCAAAACTACTATCTCCAGATGAGTTTATCAGATTAAATAAAATTGTGTCAAGTTCAACTAATTTATTCATCACTATTTAACTGAATCCATATTTTATCTTTTAACTGAGTTAATCCTTTTTGCGATACAGAAGAAATAAACAAAAAATTTAAATCTTTTGGAAGTGAATTTTTAATTTCTTCCATTAATTCGTCGTCTAACATATCACATTTACTAATTGCTAGAATTCTATCTTTGTCCAATAGTTCAGGATTATATTTTTTTAATTCAGATAAGAGAATTTGGTATTCTTTTAAAATATCGTCTGAATCTGCAGGTACCAAAAAAAGGAGTGATGAGTTTCTCTCAATATGTCTAAGAAACCTAATTCCTAATCCTTTGCCTTCTGATGCCCCTTCAATTATTCCTGGAATATCAGCTACTATAAAAGATTTGTGGTCTCTGTAGGAAACAATCCCTAGATTAGGAACTAAGGTAGTAAATGGATAGTCTGCAATTTCTGGTTTAGCGGCAGTTATAACTGATAATAGTGTAGATTTTCCTGCATTGGGAAAACCAACAAGTCCAATATCAGCAAGAACTTTTAACTCCAACACAAACCAACTTTCTGAACAATCAATTCCAGGTTGAGCATAATGAGGAGATTGATTTGTGGAGGATTTAAAATGAGCATTTCCTCTACCACCCATTCCTCCTTTCAAAAGAATAATTTCTTGATTATGTTCAGTGATTTCTCCAATTAATTCTCCTGTTTCAAAATTTTTTGCAACTGTGCCTAATGGAACCTCTAAATATTTATCCGCTCCATCTTTTCCTGAAGAGTGATTTCCACTACCTCCACCACCATGTTCAGCAAAAATATGTTTTGTATATTTTAAAGGCAATAATGTCCAAAGTTGTTTGTTTCCTCTTATAATGATGTGTCCTCCTCTACCGCCATCTCCGCCATCAGGCCCTCCCTTTGCAGTAGTTCTGTCTCTTAAAAAATGTGCTGAGCCAGCTCCCCCTTTTCCTGATCTACAGAGTATTTTGACATAATCAACAAAGTTGGAGTTTTTTGCTTTCATTATAAGTTATCAATAACTGAATGAATGTTATTTTTAATGTCATCAATGGACCCAAGACCGTTTACTTCAAAAAGTTTATTTTGTTTATCGTAAAATGCTTTAAGTGGTGCAGTTTTAAGATTATATTCCTTAATTCTATTAGAAATAATTTCTTCACTTTGATCATCTGCCCTTCCAGAATCTTTGCCTCTTTCAAGAAGTCTTCTTATTAATTCTTTGTCTTCAACTTGAAGTGATATCATGGCATCTATAAACATATTTTTTTCTTTGAGCAAGTTATCAAGAGCAATCGCTTGTTCAGTTGTTCTTGGGAAACCATCAAAAATAAAACCTTCTGAATCAATATGGTTTTCTAATTGAGTACCAATCATGCCAATAACTACTTCATCTGGTACTAATAGTCCTTGATCCATGTATTTTTTCGCTTCTATACCTAAATCAGTTTCGTTAGCTAATTCTTTTCTAAGTATATCACCAGTTGATAAATGAATTAAATTATATTTTTCAATTAACATTTCTGATTGCGTTCCCTTACCAGCACCTGGGGGTCCAAATAGCACTATATTAAGCATTTTTTAGTTTTTAAGTTTGTATATATTTTTTAGGTTTCGGCCTTTTTCATCATAATCTAAACCATAGCCAACAACAAAATCATTTTCAATAGATTTTCCTATGTAATCAATTTGAAATTTTTTCTGATATGAATTTGGTTTGAAAAGAAGTGTAGCAATTTTTATTGAGTTTACTTTTTCTTTTTCAAGTAAGCTAATAATTTTTTCTAATGTTATACCTGTATCAATAATATCTTCTAAAACAATTACATTTCTTCCTTCAATTTTTTTTGATAGTCCTATTAGTTTATTTACGTTACCTGTAGTAGATAATCCATCATAAGATGATAGCTTTAAAAAGGATATTTCAGTATCTGGAATATTAATTTTTCTCATTAGGTCAGCTGCAAATAAAAAGGAGCCGTTGAGTATGGCAATGAATAACGGATTTATAATTCCACTCTCATTTATACGATTTGAAATATTAGAAATAATATCATTTATTTCTTTTTCATTAATAAAAATTTCAAAATTTTTGTCTTTTAATTTAACTTCATTCATATTTTTAGCTTATCCAAAAATTAAAATTACGTATTTGTTTTGTGTTCTTAAGTTTAACTGAATCAATTTCTTTTAAAGAAAAATAATTTCCAATAGTTAACTTTATTTCTTTTTCTGTGAATTTCTTTTTAATAGTTACATAAACCTCTTTTTCACATTCTTTAAGAATTTCATTTAGTGGCTTATTAATTTCTTTACCATTTATCTTTGTAATTTGATCTTCTGGAGCAATATGTTTTTTGTCAGCCTCAGAGTTGGGTTCTACTTTCTTAATTATTATTTTTTTATCTTGAAATAAGCCAAGAAAACCAAAAAATTGAGCACTTAAACTTGGATTTTTCTTGTCTTTTAATCTTAGACCAATATGTTGAAGTTGATTTTTTAGAGTTGGCACATAGTTTTTTGTCCCATAAACATGATTGTCAAATATTTTTATAATATTTTCTCCACCATATTTTAAACATATATTTTTGAAATCCTCTTCTGAATAACCTATTTTCTTTTGAGCGAAATTAGTGTATAGTTCATTCATTACAGTATTTAGACTATTTTCTCCTTTTGAAAAATTAATTATTTCTAAATCAATCATTAACATACATAATGCTCCATCTGCATAAATTGAAACTTTTCTATTTGGTGCTCCTAGTTTATAACCATCTAACCAGCTATCAAAACCGCTATCTGCAACTGAAAGATTAAATCTTCCATAATTCATCAAATGTCTTTCTAAATTTTGATTTTGTGTTTTTAAAAATTCTTGCCATGATGTAACTCCAGATTTATGTAGCATTAAATCTCCCATGTAGGTAGTAACCCCTTCAGCAACATAGCCAGTTCTAAAGTAGTTTTCTTTTGAGTAATCATAGGGACACATTTCTATTGGTCTAATTGCTTTTATATTCCATGTATGATAAAGTTCATGAGAGCTAATGTGCAGTAAACTATTATATTTTTCATTCATTATTTCAGAACCCGGTCCTAATAAGATTACTGTGTTTTTTGTGTGTTCTACTCCGTGGTAAGCAGGGTAGGGAGTAATTTGAAAAAAGAAATGATATTCATTTTCTGGAAAAGAATCAAAGTGTTTAATTTGAGCAGAAGTAAATAGAGAAAAATCTTTTTTTAATTTCTGCCAATCTACTGAGCAGGGACCTTGAAACCACAAATGAAATGTTGTGTTATTTACCACGTAAGAATCATTTTGAATAGTATTTGAACATATGATTGGAGATTCTGCTATCTCATCAAAGTTTTTGCCTATTAAAATATTTTTATTTTTTTCTAGTGATGAAGCAATAATATAATCACTGGGGATATCAATCTTAAGCTCATATTTTTCACTTATCCTATCAGGAATATAAAAAATACAATGAACAGGATTTATATATAATTGAAATTCATCTAAATAACAAGATCCTGCATCTAGATGATTTGCATAGAAACTATATGATATAGTAATTTCATTTTTCCCCATACATTTAACCCTCCATAAGTCTTTAGTAATCTTATGAAACTTTAAAGGATTATTTTCTTTGTCAAGAGCTTTCCAGTTATAAATGTTTTGAGAAAAATTTCCTAGTTCATACCTTCCTGGTCTCCAAGCTGGAAGTTGAAAATCAAGATAGTCTTCTCCATTTGTTGATGTTGATAATGTGAAATCAATAAAATGTTTATGTGGATTTTGAAATGAAATGTTGTACTTAATCATGGAAGAAAATCTATAAGCAAAAATACAAATTTTAAGAATGAATTAAACTTATTTTAACTAATATTGCATAGTTAATTAGAACATTAAAAAATTATAAATTATGAATTTCGATGTCATCGTTTTAGGAAGTGGTCCAGGTGGTTATGTTACCGCTATTAGAGCCTCTCAATTAGGTTTAAAAACTGCAGTTATTGAAAAAGAAAGTCTTGGCGGTGTATGCCTTAATTGGGGTTGTATTCCTACAAAAGCTTTACTTAAAAGCGCTCAAGTTTTTGAATACATTAATCACGCTGAAGATTTCGGTATTACTGTTGATAAATCTTCTGCTGATTTCAATAAAATTATAAAAAGAAGTAGGGATGTGGCAGATGGCATGAGTAAAGGAATTTCATATTTAACAAAGAAAAATAAGATTGAGGTTATATATGGATTTGGTAAATTAAAAAAAGATGGAGTGGTTTCTGTAGAACAAGATGGTAAGCAAACAGAATATTCTGCAAAACATATAATTATTGCAACAGGTGCAAGGTCTAGAGAATTACCTAATTTGCCTCAAGATGGAAAAAATATAATTGGTTATAGAGAGGCCATGACTTTAAAAGAAATGCCTAAAAAAATGGTTGTTGTTGGTTCAGGAGCTATTGGTGTAGAGTTTGCTTATTTTTATAATACACTTGGTGTTGAGGTAACTATTGTTGAGTATATGCCTAATATAGTTCCGGTTGAAGACGAGGATGTTTCAAAACAATTACAGCGGTCTTTTAAAAAATCTGGTATAAAAATCATGACTAATTCTTCTGTAGAAAAAGTTAATGTAATAGATGGTGGATGTGAAGTTTTAGTGAAAACAAAAAAAGGCGATGAAAAAATTCATGCAGATGTTGTTTTATCTGCGGTTGGTATAACTTCAAATATTGAAAATATTGGATTAGAAGAAGTTGGAATTAAAACAGAAAATGGAAAACTTGTTGTTGATGAATATTATAACACAAATGTTCCAGGATATTATGCAATTGGAGATTTACTACCTACACAGGCATTAGCACATGTGGCTTCAGCTGAAGGTATTGTTTGTGTTGAAAAAATTGCTGGTGAAAATCCTGAGCCAATAGATTATGGTAATATTCCAGGATGTACTTATTGTAGCCCCGAAATTGCTTCTGTTGGACTTACTGAGGCAAAAGCAAAGGAAGCAGGATATGATGTAAAGGTAGGTAAATTCCCATTTACTGCATCTGGTAAAGCTTCTGCTGCTGGACATAAAGATGGCTTTGTAAAAGTTATTTTTGACGCAAAATATGGTGAGTGGCTAGGATGCCACATGATTGGTTATAATGTTACTGAAATGATTGCTGAAGCTGTTGTTGCTAGAAAGTTAGAAACTACTGGTCATGAAATATTAAAAGCAGTTCATCCACATCCAACTATGAGTGAGGCAGTTATGGAAGCTGTAGCTGAAGCTTATGATGAGGTAATTCACATATAGTATTTAGTATACAGAAAACTTTTTAGTGACGGAAATGTCTGTATTACTCAGAATAATAAAATAAATTCCTGAGCTTTTATTATTCATTTTTATTTTGTTGTTTAGATCACTGATTTTACCTTTTTGGACTAATTCTCCAACACTGTTATAAATTTCATAATCTAATTTTATGTAATCAGATTTTATCTCAAAAGTACCTTTGTTTGGGTTTGGAAATAGATCTATGTAATGTAAGTCTATGTTTTCAGTAAATACTATATTTTGACCTTTTATATTTACATTGTCTAGATAAAATTGATTACCGTAGTCATTTATAGCGACAAATCTTATCATTATGGTGTCATTATTATATCCAAGAGAAGTTAAATTAATACTATCTGTTTTCCATGAATTACATGTTGGAAACCAAACACTTGATTGATATGATGTAGTTGCTAAATCTAAGCCTGATGCTCCGTATATAGAATCCCAAGTATGACCGCAATCTGAAGAAATATCAATTCTAAATCCGTCACTATGTGCACTTGAATAACCAGAATAAGAATAGTCATATGTTAAATAGTTAATAGCTGCAGGACCGTAGCCTAGCTTTACCTTATTTGAAATCAAGTATGCTTCATCACCTCTTTGGCTAATATGATAATGATCCACATATGTTACCTTATTTGGTAAACAATTGCTTCCAGAATCAACAATTATTTCCTGCCATGAAAATGAGGAGGGAGGTGTCTGCCATGCCAATGGTGGAAAATCAAAGCTTTCAAAATTTTGTTGGTAGTTTGTTGATCCAGTGATAGATGAGGTGGTGTCTGTAAAGGATATAAAATTATTTAGCGTTTGTGTACTTGAACCAAATTGATCAGTGACTGTTAGAGTAACGTCATAAGAACCAGGTTGATTGTAAGATACAGTTGGGTTTTCAAGATTGGATGTGTTTGGTGTTCCTCCGGGAAAATTCCAATTCCATGTTGCATTTGCTGCTCTAACAGCTGAATGACAAACAAAATTGACAGTATCATCCATACAATTTAAATCCATCTTATCAGCAGCAATTTGAGCAGATGGTGGAGTGTTTTCAAAAAGATCAACAACATATGCACTTCTATTTGTCCCATTAAATAATTGACCTTCTCTATAAAATGGAATTAATTGAACAGATGTAGTGGGTTTAGGTAAATTGTTATCGTATATAACCCAATCTGTCATTGAATTATTTTTGTAGTATACAGCTGTTCTTGTTCCTAAATAAACACCACCATTACTACCTCTTTGGTGTTCAATATTTGTAGGAAAAACATCATCTAAAGTATTTGTGGTTAAATTCGCCCAGTTTAAACCACCATCTGTTGATTTAAAAACTTTATCTCCATTATAGTTTGGATAACTACCGTACATTGAATTTCTTGAAATCCATATTGTGTTTTCGTCATTACTACTAATTGTAATATCATATGTTATCCAGTCATTAGATAGGGAAGGAGTAATTTCAACCCAAGTTTTACCAGCATCTTCTGATTTGTAAATATGTTTTTTATCCCACCATCCTGGATATGTAGCTAAATAAATATAATCTGGGTTACTCCATGCTACTTCAATAGAAGCAATATTAGCGTCAAAATGATGTACTGCCTCAAAGCTTGACCCATTATTTTTTGTTAACCATAAAGTAGTGTCATTACCTGAGTAAAACCAATTATAACATCTTGGGTCAAATTCAATTTGAGATGATTGCCCAATAATATATGATGCGTTTGGTTTTTTGTCTATTGAAAATGTATTAATGGAAATATTTCTGTCACCAGAAAGTATTTTTCCTCCATAATCACTATATGCAATTCTTGGATTACCAAAATTTACAAAGCCTCTGTAGTTATCTCCTCCGTCAGTACAAATCCAATCACTCAAATAGGTATTATTGTCTTTAAGTAGTGTTCCGTTATGATATGTGCCTCCTAGCATAACATTTCCATCTTTAAATCCTGCTCCAAATCCCCAAAAATCTGTTCCTTCAATACCGTACATCTTTTTGTAAATACTATCTCCATAATTATCAGAGTAAAAAATCCCACCATCACAAGCGAACCATAAATCATTTCCAAAATAGTTTATATCATGAATATCAGCATGTACATAACCTTTTTTGTGAGGTTCACTCCACTTTGCAGGACATGAGAATGTATTTCCATCATCAAAAGAAATCCAATGATTAACTCCGCCAACATGAATAATATCAGCATCATATGGATTAACAGCTAAAGCTAAGTCATAATAATATTGACCTCCATCATCTAGTCCGCTAGGTTGCCATCCCATCATATTGATGTTATTTGCACTTGGAACTCCTGCTGGTTGTGAACCACAACATCTAAAAGTCCAATTTTCTCCCTTATCATAGCTTATATATATTCCATAAAGTCCACTTCCTCCATTTGCAGCTCCAGTTGCCAATGCAACAATTTTATTTGGCGCAGCTATACTAACGGCAATTTCTGTCCTTTTTTGCTCATCATTTGATGAAGGGTTTGGCCAACCATTTGAAAATAGATTTAAAGAGTTTCCTCCATCATCAGACCTATAAAATTCAGTGTAATTGGCATCCTGTCTAATAAAATACATTGTATCTGCGCTAAGTGGATGAAATTCAATTTCTTGAAATTCACCACTCATAATTTCATTTAAATTTAATCCTCCATCTATAGACTTATATAGACCTTGGTTACTCACAACATATAAAATCTGATTATTTTGAGGATGCATTTTAATGTCTTTAATACTATGAGATTGAGCATTGAAGTTGGTCCCACCGATACTTATCCAATTTGTACCACCATCAATTGATTTATAAATCCCACCATTTCCTGAAATATATATGATGTTTTCATCTTGAAAATCAATTTCAAGCGCATAAACACCAGATAAATGTAAATCTTTTGTGATATGAGTCCAATTATTTCCTTTATTGTTTGATTTCCATGCTCCAGCTGTCGCTGCCCCAGCATAGAGAACATTACTATTACTTAAAGATTGTTCAATGGTATAAAGATGAGCTGCGCCTGGCGCATAACTTCTACTTGCTGCATCCTTATCAAAATCCCAGGGGTCCAACACACTGCCAGTTATTAGAACTAGTTGATTTTACTTTTTTTGGGGGTATTGTTTCTCTACTTAAGTTTCTAAGCCACCTTTTATAGTATTGGGTATGTTTGTTTTTGATAAAATTATTATCCCTATAAAAAGATTCATACGCTTCAATTACTTTTCCTTCATCAGTATTATGAGAATACATTAGCGTAACCCATTCTGGTAAGTTAGATGAATTAATATCATATCTTTTTTCACTTTGAGAGTAAAGATTTATAAAAGATAAAGCGAGAATAAAAACTAATATTTTTTTCATTTTTTTTTAAAAAAAAAGTCGCTTAAAATTAAGCGACTTAAAGATAATTAATTTTAATTATAGATTGAATTCACTTTTTACTTGATCAATACAATCTAATTTTTCCCAAGTAAAAGTTTCAACATCATGTGAAACTGATTTGCCATTAATTGTAAATACAATTGTTTTTTTCTCAGATTTTCTCCCCATATGACCATAAGCTGCAGTTTCAGAGTAAATAGGAGTTTTTAATTTTAATCTACTTATGATTGAAGCAGGTTTAAGATTGAAACAAACCATATTTTTTATCTTTTCAGCAATTTCTCCATCATTCAATTGAACTTTTGAAGATCCATAAGTATCAACAAAAATTCCCATTGGTTCAGCAATACCAATTGCATATGAAACCTGTACTAATATTCTATCAGCAACACCTGCAGCAATTAAATTTTTAGCAATATGTCTTGTAGCGTAAGCAGCAGATCTATCAACTTTTGAAGGGTCTTTACCAGAAAATGCACCTCCACCATGAGCACCTTTTCCTCCGTAAGTATCAACAATAATTTTTCTTCCTGTTAAACCAGTATCTCCGTGGGGACCTCCAATTACAAATTTACCAGTTGGATTTACATGATACCTCTCATTTCCAAATAATGCTTTATTTGATTCTGAAAGTTGATCTAAAACTCTTGGCATCAGTATTTCTCTTACATCTTTTTCAATCTTTTTTTGCATAGTAATTTCATCATCAAAATCATCGTGTTGTGTGGAAACAACAACATCAGTTATTGATTTTGGAGAGTGGTCGTCATTATATTCAAGTGTTACTTGAGATTTAGAATCGGGCCTCAAATAAGTCATGTCTTTATTTTCCTTTCTAATATTAGCCATTTCAATGAGTATTTTGTGAGAAATATCTAATGCAAGCGGCATAAAGTTTTCAGTTTCGTTAGTGGCATATCCAAACATCATACCTTGATCTCCTGCTCCTTGTTCTTTATTTAATCCTTCTCCTTCAACAACACCTTGCCTTATGTCAGCGGATTGCTCATGTATGGCAGAAATTACCCCACAACTATCAGCATCAAATTGATACTCTGATTTTGTATATCCAATTTTTCTTATGACTTCTCTTGCTATATTTTGCACATCAACATATCCATTTGTTTTAACTTCACCACTTAATACGGTTAATCCAGTTGTTACTAGAGTTTCACAAGCAACTTTAGACTCTGGATCTTGTGCTATAAAATTATCAAGAAGAGCATCAGAAATTTGATCTGCAACTTTATCTGGATGCCCCTCAGAAACAGATTCAGATGTAAAGAAATACGACATATTATATATTTTATGATTTGGCTTGAGTTACAAAAAGAAACGTTTTTAGCATTTTTTTTTGTGGTTGCAATAGGCCAAATCTATCCACAAATTTCAGCAAATTTAAAAAATTAAATATTATTTAGATTGTATTAAAAATTTAAATTAGATTTGCAATGAACTTATCAAGAAAGACGGAGGGATGGGCCCTATGATGTCTTGGCAACCTTTAATGACGGTGCCAAATCCCACTCCAAATTTTGGAGGAAGATGAGAGAAATTCATAAAATTTCCCAAAAATCTTTTTTAATAAGTCGTATTCGAATTATATGATTGAAGACATATTAAAAAATAAAATTTTAGTTCTTGATGGTGCCATGGGAACAATGATTCAGAAACATTCCTTAGTTGAAAACGATTTTCGAGGGGAAAGGTTTAAGAATCATGATTGTGACTTAAAAGGAAATAACGATTTATTATCTATTACAAGGCCAGATGTAATAAGCTCAATACACGAGGAATACTTACTTGCAGGTGCTGATATAATTGAAACAAATACATTTAGTAGCACTAGTATTGCGCAAGAAGATTATAATTTGTCATCAATTGTATATGATTTAAATTTTCATTCTGCAGATCTAGCAAAGAAAGTTGCAATTAAGCACTCAACTAATGAAAAACCAAGATTTGTTGCAGGGTCGATAGGTCCAACTAATAGAACAGCATCAATATCACCAGATGTTGAAAATCCAGCATTTCGTGCTATTTCTTTCGACCAATTAAAAGAGTCATATAAGGAACAAATTTCTGCACTGATTGATGGAGGTGTAGATATTTTACTTGTTGAAACAGTATTTGATACTCTCAATTGTAAGGCAGCTCTATTTGCAATTGAAGAGGTTTTTGAAAAGAAAAATAAAAGAGTTCCAATTATGGTTTCAGGAACTATAACTGATGAAAGTGGACGGACATTATCTGGTCAAACTGCAGAAGCATTTTTAAACTCCATATCTCACATATCATTGTTGAGTGTAGGATTTAATTGTGCATTAGGAACAAAAGCAATGACTCCATATGTCAAAGAATTATCAGATAAAGCACCTTTTTTTGTAAGTGCATATCCAAATGCGGGTCTTCCAAATGAAATGGGAGAGTATGATGAAAGTCCCAAAGCTATGGCTATACAATTGGAGGAATTTTTAAAAAGAAATTTGGTGAATATAATTGGTGGTTGCTGCGGAACAACTCCAGATCATATTAAAGCATTTTCAGATTTGGTTAAAAAATATTCTCCTAGAGTAAGGCCTTCAAAAACTAAAGAAATGAGATTGAGTGGTTTAGAGGCTGTGACAATTAGTAGCGCCAGCAATTTTACTAATATCGGTGAAAGAACAAATGTTACAGGATCACTAAAATTTAAGAGGTTAATAAAAGAAAATAATTTTGAAGAAGCATTAGATGTTGCTTTGAATCAAGTTGAAGGTGGTGCTCAAGCTATTGATGTGAATATGGATGATGGAATGCTAGACGGAAAAGAGAGTATGGTTCACTTTTTGAATTTAGTAGCTTCTGATCCAGATATTTCTAGAGTCCCTGTAATGGTGGATTCATCAAAATGGGAAATCATAGAAGAAGGATTAAAATGTGTACAAGGAAAAGGGATTGTAAATTCAATTTCTCTTAAAGAAGGAGAAGAAGAATTTGTAAAACAGGCTAAATTAATTTTGAGATATGGTGCAGCTGTAGTTGTGATGGCTTTTGATGAAGAAGGTCAAGCAGTAAATTATGAAGATAAAATTAGAATATGTGAACGTGCATATAATATTTTAACAAAAAAAGTTGGCTTTCCTGCTGAAGACATAATTTTTGATCCAAATATTTTAACAGTTGCAACTGGAATAGAGGAACATAATAATTATGCTGTAGCTTTTTTTAAAGCTACAAAATGGATTAAAGAAAATCTTCCATATGCTAAAGTAAGTGGAGGAGTAAGTAATGTTTCCTTTTCATTCAGAGGAAATAATGTTGTAAGGGAAGCAATGCATTCTTCATTTTTATTTCATGCTATTAATAATGGGTTAGATATGGGAATTGTAAATGCGGGTATGATTGAAGTTTATGAAGAAATTCCTAAAAAATTATTAAAGGGTGTTGAAGATGTTTTGTTAAATAAAGATAGCCAAGCAACGGAAAGATTGTTGTCACTTGCTGAAACAATTAAAGGCAAAGGAAAAGAAAGACAAGAAGATTTATCATGGAGAGAAAAATCAGTTGAGGAAAGATTGTCATTTTCTTTAGTTAAGGGTAATATGTCTTTCTTAGATGTTGATGTAGAAGAAGCTAGACTAAAATTTGACAAACCAATTGAGGTAATAGAAGGTCCATTAATGGATGGTATGAATATTGTTGGTGAGCTTTTTGGTTCAGGCAAGATGTTTTTACCTCAAGTTGTAAAAAGTGCTCGAGTAATGAAAAAAGCTGTTGCCATTTTAACGCCATACATTGAAAAAGGAAAAGGAAAGGCAGCAACAGCAGGGAAAATATTATTGGCAACGGTAAAAGGAGATGTGCATGATATTGGTAAAAATATTGTCGGAGTTGTTTTAGGATGTAATAATTATGAAATTATTGATTTAGGAGTGATGGTATCTTGTGAAAAAATTCTTTCAGAAGCTATAAAACAAAAAGTCGATGTTATTGGTTTAAGTGGGCTAATTACACCATCTCTTGATGAAATGATTTATGTTGCTCAGGAAATGCAAAGAAAAAAAATGGATATTCCTTTAATAATTGGAGGAGCTACCACATCAAAAATACATACTGCAGTAAAATTGAATGAACATTATGAAAATGCAGTTGTTCATGTTATTGATGCTTCAAAATCAGTTGGTGTGTTAAATAATCTTCTTTCAAAAAATAGCAATATTTATTGTAATGAAATAGAAAAAGAATATAATAAAATCAAGGATAACTATTTGAAGAGAAAATCTGAGAAGAGATACCTTTCCCTCAAAGATGCTAGGGCAAATGGATTAGAAACAAATTGGCTGCAATTTAAAATAAACACTCCAAATCAACTAGGAGTTCAGGTGTATAATTATACAGTTGAAGAAATAAGAGAATACATAGATTGGACTCCATTTTTCTATACATGGGAAATGAAAAAGAAATTCCCTGAAATCTTAAAAGATGATAGCTTTGGCGAACAAGCAGCTAAATTATACGAAGATGCTAACTTAATGCTTGATCGAATAGCTAAGAAAAATTGGCTTGAGTTAAAAGCAGTTGTTGGTATTTGGAAGGCCAATTCCTCTGGTGATGATATTATTTTGAAAGATGCAAAAAATAATGTAGTGGAAACTTTTTGTACTCTAAGACAACAAGCTGTTAAGTCAAATAATAATTTAGCGCTTTCAGATTATATTGCCCCTGATATAAGTGAACTTGAAGATTACATTGGTGCATTTGTTTGTACAGCTGGTTTAGGAATAGATAATCCAATAGCTCAGTATGAAAAAGATTTTGATGACTACAATGTGATATTGTTAAAAGCAGTTGCTGATAGATTAGCTGAAGCATTAACTGAATTTATGCATGAGAGGATAAGAAAAGAAATTTGGGGTTATTCAAAAAATGAGAAATATACTAATGATGAACTTATTGAAGAAAGGTATATAGGAATTCGTCCTGCACCTGGATATACAGCTTGCCCTGATCATACTGAAAAATTAAAGATTTTTAAATTATTAAATGCTGAAAAAAATATTGGTGTTTCTTTAACTGAAAGTATGGCTATGACTCCTAACTCAAGTGTAAGTGGCTATTATTTTTCTCATCCAATGTCAAAGTATTTTACTGTAGGAAAAATTCAAGATGATCAGATAGCTGATTATGCTAAGCGAAAAAATATGTCAATTAATGAAGTTGAAAGATGGCTTCGATCAAATATTTAAAAAAATGAAAGTAACAGACCATTTAAAAAAAGCTAAGGAAACATTATTTTCTTATGAAATTTTACCACCTCTTAAAGGAGCTAGTATTCAATCAATTTATGATACTTTAGATCCATTAATTGAATTTAACCCTCCTTTTATTGATGTAACGTATCATCGAGAAGAGTATGTTTATGAGAATAGAAAAGATGGACTATTAGAGAAAAAATCTGTAAGAAAAAGACCAGGAACAGTTGGTATTTGTGCTGCTATAATGAATAAATATAATGTTGATACGGTACCACATATAATATGTGGAGGTTTTACTCAAGAAGAAACTGAAAATGCATTAATAGATTTAGATTTTTTAGGCATAGATAATTTATTAGTTCTAAGAGGTGATCCAATAAAATCAGAAACATATTTCACTGCAGAAAAAGGTGGTCATAAATATGCTTCAGATCTGATAAAACAAGTTGATGGTTTAAATAAAGGAATTTATCTTGATGAAAATTTAAAAAATTCTTCAAATACAAATTTCTGTATGGGGGTAGCTGGCTACCCTGAAAAACATTTTGAATCTCCAAATTTAAATTCAGACCTTCATTTTCTTAAAAAGAAAATAGAATATGGTGCTGAATACATTGTAACGCAAATGTTTTTTGATAATCAAAAATATTTTGATTTTGTAAAATTATGCAGAGAGAACGATATTAATGTCCCAATAATTCCAGGTTTAAAACCAATTTCAACTTCTAAACATCTCAATGTGCTTCCACACAGATTTCACTTGAATTTACCAACTGATTTAGTTAATGAAGTTTTAAAGTGTAAAGATAGAGATGATATTAGACAAGTAGGGGTAGAGTGGGCTGTTCAGCAAACAAAAGAGCTAATTGAATTTGGAGCTCCGTGTATACATTTTTATACTATGGGTAATACTAACAATATCACCAAGATTATGTCTAATTTCAGCTAAGATGTAAGTTTTCTAAAATGGTCTTCCAGATTTATTTTTGATTTAACTAATTCGTCCATTTTTATGTTCTCAACTATTTCTCCTTCATTAATTATAATGATATGATTACAAATTTTTGGAATTTCTTGTAAAATATGAGTTGATAATAATACAATTTTTTCTTTTCCAATATCTTTAATAAGGTTTCTAATTTCTACCATTTGATTTGGATCTAATCCAGTAGTGGGTTCGTCTAGTATTAAAACTTTTGGGTTGTGTATTAATGAAGCAGCAATGCCTACTCTTTGTTTGTATCCTTTAGAAAGTTGTTCAATTTTTTTTGTCTTTTCATTTGACAAACCTGTTTTTGAAATAATATCTAAGATCACGCTTTTTTTTTCCCTTATTTTATATAATGAAGCTATAAAATCAAGATATTCATTTACTTTCATTCCTTTATAAAGAGGATTGTTTTCAGCTAAATATCCGATATCATTTTTAGTTGTTATTTCATCTTTAAGCGTGTTTTTCCCAAAAATAAAAACATCACCTGAATCTTGTTTCAATGTTGAGGTTATAATTTTCATAAGAGTAGTTTTTCCAGCTCCATTTGGTCCTAGAAAACCAACAATATCTCCTTTTTTTAATGAAAATGAAATGTTTTTTAAAGCATCATGATTATCATATTTTTTACAAATTTTTTGAATTTCTAGCGCCATGATATTTTAAGATTTTTTCTCTTAGTATTACAAGACAAATATAGAAAATAAGTAATTGTATATTTGTCATTTATGAAAGCATTAGTTATAAAATCTACAGGAAGTTGGTATGATGTGGAAGCTGAGAACGGCAATCTTTATAAATGTAGAATAAAGGGAAAATTTCGTACTAAGCAGATTAAAAGTACTAATCCAGTAGTGGTTGGTGATTATGTTGAGATTGTATCTGAAGATGAAAATTGGATGATCAATAAATTATATGAAAGAAAAAATAAAATAGTTAGAAGGTCCGTCAATTTATCTAAGCAAACACACATTATAGCTGCAAATATTGATCAAGCTATCTTAATGATTACTCTTAAATCACCAGAAACTTTTACAGCTTTTATTGATAGATTTTTAGTTTCTGCTCAGGCTTTTGGTGTTGAAGTTATTTTACTTTTTAATAAAGTTGATATATATGATAAATCAACATTATTAGAGCTGGAAAATTTAAAAAATATTTATACTCAAATTGGATATAAATGTATTTCCATTTCTGTAATTATTGATGAACTAAAAGAATTACAAGATATTATAAAGGCTAAAAACACTTTGATTTCGGGCCATTCAGGAGTTGGTAAATCAACACTTATTAATAAACTTTTAGGTACTGATATTCCAACTAATGAAATTTCTCTTACCCATGAACAAGGTCAGCACACTACTACCTTTTCTCATCTCTATAAGTTAAACAATGGAGGGGCTATAATTGACACTCCTGGAATTAAGGGGTTTGGATTAATAGATATTGAAACAAAAGATATATGTGATTTGTTTCCTGAATTTTTTAGATTAAAATCAAATTGTAAGTTTAATAACTGTATACATATAAATGAACCAAATTGTAAAGTGTTAGAAGCATTAGCAAATGAAAAAATTAGTAATCACAGATATCAAAATTATTTAAATATGTTAGAAAACGAAGAAAGTATTTATAGATCATCATGAGAGTTGTAGTTCAAAGAGTTTCTCAATCTAGTGTCATTATAGAATCTGATATTGTTTCATCTATTTCAAAAGGACTTTTAATTCTTTTAGGTGTAGAAAATAATGATACTCTTGATGATGTTAATTGGTTGATAAGAAAAATTATTAATCTTCGAATTTTTACTGATATAGATGGTAAGATGAATAACTCAATTATAGATATAAAAGGAGATATTATTGTTGTTAGTCAGTTTACTTTACATGCAAAAACAAAAAAAGGAAATAGACCATCTTATATAAATGCAGCTCCACCAAAAATTGCTATTCCTCTATACGAAAATTTTGTGCAGGTTTTAAAAAATGAGTCAAAATTAAATGTTTTTACTGGGGAGTTTGGAGCAGATATGAAAGTTTCTCTAATTAATGATGGTCCTGTTACAATTATTATTGATTCAAAAAATAGAGATTTTTAAATCAGTTTATTTATAATTGATTTTCTTCCAACTGTTTTTGAAATAATATCATTTTCTATATTCCATCCTCTTGCTGGGCAATATTCTCTACCATAATATATAATTTGTAAATGAAGTTTATTCCATAGGTTCTTTGGAAATAGTCTTTTTGCATCTTTTTCAGTTGTTTCAACATTTTTGCCATTGCTTAATCCCCATCGGTACATTAAACGATGAATATGAGTGTCAACAGGAAAAGCAGGGAACCCAAATGCTTGTGACATTACAACACTGGCTGTTTTGTGTCCAACTGCAGGAAATGCTTCAAGATCAACGAAGTTACTAGGAACTTTTCCATTGTGCTTCTCAATAATCATTTTTGAAAGACCATAGATACCTTTGCTTTTCATTGGAGATAATCCACATGGGCGAATAATATCTTCAATTTCCTTGACAGATAGCTTTATCATTTTTTCAGCACTATCTGCTTTTTTAAAAAGTATAGGTGTAATTTGATTTACTCTTTCATCTGTGCACTGAGCAGATAGAAGTACAGCTACCAATAGTGTGTATGGGTCTTTATGATTTAAAGGAATTGGAGTTTCAGGATATAATTTTTCTAGTGATTCTATAATAAACTGAACTTTTTGTTTTTTGTTCATTATTTATTTAATTGATGGCTTTCCATAATGATGAACAATATCTATTTTTTTTGAAATTGACATAATACCAGGATTTATTCCAATTTCACCTTCAGGTACTTCCGTGTTTAGATTTTTATAATATTCCTCCCAAATTGGCATAATTTTTTTAGTTTCTGGATCTTTAAATGTCATAGCATTTGAATTGAAGATATTATGAGGTTTTTGAAAATTAAATGCTTCATTTATGAGTTCAGAACAATAATATTGATTATTATTTTCTAGAAAGTAGTGGTCATAGTCCATACCTATTTTTGATTTTAAAAAAGTTGTGGCATCTTCTATTAGAAAACTATATTGTTTTTTTAATCTACCAACAATAATTTTTGGCATACCGTCATCATCAAAAGATCTATTAAGAAAGCTATCCAGTCTTGTAGTTTTTACCTTTTCAGGAATCGCCTCTAAAATTTTAATATCATTTTCATAAATATAATCTGCATTAATACAATTAGGATCTCCTAATTCTACAACTATTCCTATGTGAGAAAAATTATAATTATTATAACCAGGGGTGACTTTTTCTATTGCATCACAAAGAGGTGATGAATCTAGATCTTGAAATAAAATATCTCCTATTTTTAATTTAAATTCTTCATTTGAATTTTTACCACAACTAAAGAATATTAATAAAATAAATAGAAATTTAATTTTCATAAAATCAAAAATAAAAAAAAGAGGATTTAAGTCCTCTTTTTAAGAACTAGTTAAATGATTGTTAATCTGCCAGAACAATAATTTTGTTGTTTTGCATCTCAATTACACCACCATTGATATTAAACTTTTCTCTCTCATTGTTTGTATTGGTAACACAAATTTCTCCTTTAGACAATGTAGAAATTATTGGGGCATGATTATTTAAAATTTCAAATTCACCGTTAGTTCCAGGTAATTTAACTGATTTAATTTCACCCTCAAAAAGAAGTTTTTCTGGTGTTAAAATATCTAGTAACATAAGTTTTATTTGGATTCTGCAATCATTTTTTCACCTTTTTCAATTGCTTCTTCAATTGATCCTACTAAATTAAATGCTGCTTCAGGATATTGGTCAACATCACCATTCATAATCATGTTAAATCCTTTAATAGTATCTTGAATGTCAACTAATACACCTTTAAGTCCTGTAAACTGCTCTGCAACATGGAAAGGTTGAGATAAAAACCTCTGAACTCTTCTAGCTCTGTGAACTGCTTGCTTGTCTTCGTCAGATAATTCGTCCATCCCAAGAATTGCAATAATATCTTGTAATTCTTTATATCTCTGTAGAAGTTCTTTTACATCTTGTGCACATTTGTAGTGCTCTTCTCCAACTACTTCAGGGGTTAAGATTCTCGAAGTTGAATCAAGAGGGTCTACAGCTGGGTAAATCCCAAGTTCAGCAATTTTTCTTGACAGTACAGTCGTTGCATCAAGGTGAGCAAATGTAGTAGCAGGAGCAGGGTCAGTTAAATCATCAGCAGGAACATAAACCGCTTGAACAGAAGTAATTGATCCGTTTTTTGTTGAGGTAATTCTTTCTTGCATAGTTCCCATTTCAGTTGCAAGTGTTGGTTGGTAACCTACAGCAGAAGGCATTCTTCCAAGAAGAGCTGATACTTCAGATCCAGCTTGTGTAAATCTAAAAATATTGTCTACAAAGAAAAGTACGTCTTTTCCTTTTCCTTCACCATCTCCGTCTCTAAAATATTCTGCAATTGTAAGTCCTGATAAAGCAACTCGAGCTCTTGCTCCTGGAGGTTCATTCATTTGTCCAAAAACAAAAGTAGCTTTTGATCCTAAAAGTTTTTCTTTATCAACTTTTGAAAGGTCCCATCCTCCTTCTTCCATATTGTGGTTAAAGTCTTCACCATAGTTAATAATACCTGACTCTAACATTTCTCTTAACAAATCATTTCCCTCTCTAGTTCTTTCTCCAACTCCTGCAAATACGGATAAACCACCGTGTCCTTTTGCAATATTGTTGATTAACTCTTGAATTAATACTGTTTTTCCAACACCAGCTCCTCCAAATAAACCAATTTTACCCCCTTTGGCGTAAGGTTCTATTAGATCGATTACTTTAATTCCAGTAAATAATACTTCGGTTGAAGTTGATAAATCTTCAAATTTTGGAGGTTCCCTGTGTATTGGTAAGCCTCCTTCTGTTGAAAGATTTTCCATACCATCAATTGCATCACCAATTACATTAAAAACTCTCCCTTTGATGTTTTCACCAGCAGGCATCATAATTGGTGCACCAGTTGCAACAACATCAACACCTCTACTTATTCCGTCAGTTGTTTCCATAGCAATTGCTCTTACGGTGTCTTCACCGATGTGTTGTTGACACTCAAGAACTAATTTGCTTCCATTTTCTCTAGTAATTTCTAAGGAGTCATAAATATTAGGTAATTCATTTTCGTTGTTGTCAAAAACAACGTCTACTACAGGACCAATAATTTGTGAGACTTTTCCGGTATTATTTGACATGTCGTTTCGTTTTATTTTTTATGTTTTTCGCATGCAAACTTAAGGTTTTTAATTTGTTTGATTAATAACATTTCTTAATTAAATTAATTATTAATTTTGAACACTTTTTTAACATTAAATCATAATTCTTGAAAATCTATAATTCCTTAGATGATTTTAAGGTTAATTTCAAAACAATAGTTACAATTGGAACATTTGATGGTGTTCATATTGGTCATAGATACATTATAAATCAACTTAAAAAAATTGCCAAAAAAGAACAAGGGGAGAGTGTCTTACTTACTTTTTCTCCCCATCCTCGTTTTGTGTTGTATGGTGATAGTTCTGAATTAAAGTTAATCGATACTCTTGAAGAGAAAAAAAGAAAATTAAAAGAAAATGGTCTGCAAAA
>JBJKXM010000059.1:0-34110 GCA_045561575.1 Flavobacteriales bacterium | reverse complement strand
AATGCTGAATCTGAAGAAGACCCCATAAAAAGAGTTGCAATAATTAAAGAAATTATTAGATCAATAGCATTAATTCCTGATTATCTTACAAGAACAGAATATTGTAAAGTTTGTAGCAAATTATTAGATGTAAAAGAAAATGTTTTATTAAGAGACATAGATCAAGAAAGAAAGAAAATTAATCTCTCCAATAATATTGTAAAAGTTCAAAAAGAAAAACCTAAAAAAATTTCTGGAAACCTAAAACGAAGAAAATATGAAGAAGAGATTATAAGAATACTCTTAAACTATGGAAATGAAAAAATATCTTTTGGAAAAGAAGTTGTTAGTATCTGCGAATTTATTTTTAATGATTTGAAATCTGATAATATTAAAATTCAGAATGAGCCTCACAAAATGATTTATTTAGAAATCGAGCAATTATCAAATTCAAATAACTTTAACCAATCTCATTTTACTGCCCATAGAAACGAACGTATTAATAAATTATGTATAGATCTTCTTTCAAACAAACACACAATAAGCGAAAATTGGGCTTCGAGACATAAAATATATACAAGTAATGAAAGTCAAAATCTAAAAAAGACAGCTGAAAAAGCTATATTGATGCTAAAATCTCAACATGTTGAAGAAGAAATTAACGCTATTCAAACAAAAATAAAATCTAATGCAGCTGAAACTAAAGATATCACTTTATTGAATAGTCTAATTAAAGTAAAAAACAAAATTTCAAATCTTGTTGGAAGATCTGGTTTTTAATAAAAGTCTTTGAGGATAAGCTGCAAAGAAGTTCTGTTGTTCCAAAAATTTTCTATAATATTATAACAAATATTTATGCTGCTAGCATCAGTATCTTTTAACAAGTGAGCTAAATTAAATCCTATTGCGTGAATATCGCCTCCTTCTAATTCTATTTTAAATTTAACATGTTGTTTATTCTCACCTAATAATAAAGGAGGAGTTTTTAAAGTAAGATTATAACTGCAAAAAACTGGATTTTGGTTTCCAGGACCAAATGGTGAGAATTGTTTTACGATTCGAAAAAACTTGTTGTTTAAATTATTTAAATCAAAGTCAAAATCAACACTTATTGCTGAGGTAAATTCTTTAGTTTTTATTTTGTTTTTTACCAGTAAATTAAAACGGGTTTTAAATTCCTTAAATTTTTCTTTTCTAATTGTTAGTCCAGCTGCATATTTATGCCCACCAAATTTTTCGCATAAATCTTGGCACTGTTCAATTACTTGATATATATTAAAATCTTTTACCGATCTTGCTGAACCAGTCATAACATCATTATTTTCTGAAAAAACTATAGTTGGCTTATAATGTTTTTCAATTAACTTAGAGGCAACGATTCCAACAACACCTTTGTGCCATGAATTCGAAGAAACTATTGTTGCTGAATCAGTTTCATTGATCATTGTCATAGCTTCATCAAAAATATTTTGCTGGATTTCTTTTCTTTCTTGATTAAATTTAAGCAAATTCTCTGCCAACTTATCAGCTAAATCTTTTTCTTTAGAAATTAAGAGTTTAACAGCGTTATTTGCATGGTAAATTCTTCCGGCAGCATTAATCATAGGAGCAATTCCAAATAAAATCTCTGAAGACGTTATTTCTTTTTTAGAATTCATGTTATTTATTAAGGCAGAAAATCCAATGTTAGGATTTGAATTGATTTTTTTTAAACCATAAAATGTATATACTCTGTTTTCATCAATAACCGGAACAATGTCAGCAAGTGTTGCAACAGCTAAAAAGTCCAGATATGAATATGCGTCGTCAATATGAATATTATTTTCAATATGATATGCTTCTATCAATTTAAACCCAACTCCACAACCACATAAATCCTTGAATGGGTAATTGCAGTCTGCTTGCTTAGGGTTTAAAATAGCATTTGCATTTGGAAGGTCTGTTCCTGGATTATGATGATCACAAATTATTATATCAATTCCATTTTTCCTGGCATAGTCAATATTATCAATATCTCTAATGCCGCAATCCAAAGCAATAATTAAATCAATATTATTGTTCAAAGCAAAATCAATTCCTGTTTTAGAAACTCCATAGCCTTCAGAATATCTATCTGGACAATAATATTTACAGTTAATATTTTGTGATGACAAAAACAAAAACATCATAGCAACGGATGTAGTACCATCAACATCATAATCTCCATAAACTAATACGGACTCTTTATGTTTTTTTGCGTGATTAATGCGTTTAACAGCAATATCCATATTTTTCATTAAAAATGGATAATGTGTATTTTTTAAGCTTGGCCTAAAAAAATCCTTAGCTGTATCATAATCTTTAACTCCTCTTTTAACAAGAAGTTCTGCTATAACAATAGAAACACTTAAATCATTAGATAGTTTAGCAACTAAATCTTTATCTTCTCTAATAATTTTCCACGACTTCATTTTTTACCATCAATTACAATGACAAACTCACCTTTCACTTTATTTGCAGAATAATAATTAAGTAACTGCTGAAGCGTTCCTCGAATATTTTCCTCATAAACCTTAGTTAATTCTCTACTAATACTTGCATTTCGATCATTTCCTAAGATTTCAATTAATGATTTTAATGTTTTAATAATCCGGTGAGGAGACTCATATAAAATTATTGTTCTTTCTTCATTACTCAATTTTAACAATCTTTTAGAACGGCCTTTTTTTACAGGAAGAAAACCTTCAAATACAAATTTTTCACTAGATAATCCTGAGTTTACTAGTGCTGGGATTAAAGCTGTAGCTCCAGGCAGGGTTTCTACCACAATATCATTTTTAATACATTCTCTGACTAATAAAAACCCAGGGTCAGAAATAGAAGGTGTTCCAGCATCAGAAATAAGGGCATAAGTTGTTCCTAATTTTATTTCACTAATAATTTTCTGGACCTGTTGATGCTCGTTATATTGATGATGTGATAATATCTTTGTTGTAATTTGGTAATGTTTTAATAGCCTATTACTTTTTCTTGTATCTTCTGCCAATACACAATCAACATTTTCTAAAACTTCAAGAGCTCTTAATGTTATGTCTTTTAGATTACCGATTGGTGTGGGAACAATATATATCTTGAACATATTTTTTACATAAAAAATGGATGAAAATTAAAACTTGGAGCTATTTTAATTGTGGGTGATGGCAACTTATAATATTTAAGAATAAATTTAATCTTTTTTGCGATAGGAGTATTCCATTTTCTTAAAATATAATCTGAGTCATAATCTATCGCAATATAAAACTCTTGATTACCACCTATTTTTGTCCCTCCACTATTTAAATACTGAGTATCATCTAAACCAAAACCAAAAGCTAGGTTAATCCAATTAGGAATTTTATTATTAACTAATTTATTTAAATCTACTGCCATCCAATAAGTTTGATTAGGATAATCATCATACCATGCATACTGACTAGGATTTCTACCTCTTTGACTTTCAAGATCCCAGTAAATGCTTGATCTTTTAAAATATGAAAATTTAAAATTTAAAGCTTTAGCTGGTTCAAAATAATGTTGAAAAACTGGCCAAAAAGAACCTGCTGATCCAACTCCAAAATCCCATTTACTAAAACCCCAATAAGGAGCGTAAGCATCTTTCAACTCTATAGCAAGTTGTATTCCTGTACCAAAAGCAGCTCCATACCACAAAGATTTTGCTTCTCTTATACCAGCCCATCTGTAAGATGACGAAAAAAGATCTGAAGCATATAGACCTCCAAAAAAATGTGCTGCTTTGTCAACATTTAGTGCGTAAACTAAATCATTGCCTGGGTCGAAATGAAATTCATTTGCTTTGTCACTCCACCAACTATTTTGCACATAATAAAAAGAAGCCCCGAAATATAAACTTAATGAACTACTTACTAAAAACACTCTTTTTTTATTTACTTTAGTTGAATCATTATTTCTTGCATGGCTATAAGAACTAGAAAAAAAAATAAAATATAGAAATAACAAATTTTTTAATTTCATAAAAAAACAATACTGGTTTTATATTTTTGCTAACAAACATAATTAAAAGTGAGCACGAAAAACACAAATAATAAAGGCAAAATAGAAGTAATTTGTGGCTCAATGTTTTCTGGAAAAACAAAAATGTTAATAAACAAAATCAAAGAAGCTAAAAGTAAAAATAATAAAGTAAGTGTTTTTAAACCAAAAATTGATATTAGATATAATCCAGGAAAAATAGTTTCACATGAAAAAGATGAAATATCAGCAATTCCTGTTAATAATTCAAAAGACATCGTAGATCTTGCTAAGAAATCAAGTTTTGTTGCAATTGATGAGGCTCAATTTTTTGATTTTGATATTATAGCCACTTGTGTTCAGCTAGCTGAAAATAATACTCAAGTAATATTAGCAGGTTTAGATATGGATTATTTAGGCAAGCCTTTTGGTCCTATGCCAAATTTGATGGCAATAGCAAATCAAATTACAACTCTTCATGCAAATTGTGATATATGTAATGAAAAAGCTCATCACACCTATAGAGTATCTAAAAACAACAATAAAATTATGATAGGGGAAAAAGGAGAATATCTTGCGCTTTGTAAAAAATGTTTTTTACATGAAACAAAAAATGATGAGTGATTTTCATGAGTCTTTATTTGAAGTTAATTTAAATTATCTTAAGGAAAATATTCAATTCTTTAAAAAAAGATTAAAGCCTAAAACTAAAATTATTGCTGTTGTCAAAGCACATGCTTATGGTCATGGAGATATAGAAATATCAAAAGAATTAGAAAAGAATAATATTGATGCTCTGTGGGTAGCAGATTTTGAAGAAGGAGTTGTTTTAAGAAAAAATAACATCAAAATTCCAATAATTGTTGCTAATGCAAGTCCAAAATCTGTTAGTCAGATTATTAAATATAATTTAGATGTTGTAGTCTACAATTTTAGAATGTTAGATGAACTAATTAAAATAAAACAAAAAATAAATATTCATTTAAAATTTAATTGTGGAATGAATCGTTTTGGTTTCAGTGTAAATGATATTATAAATATTAAATCAAAAACAAATAATGTTAAATCCACAAATATTATCTCAATTTGTTCACATCTCTCTTCTTCTGGCGATTCAAATAGTGACAAGCAGAGTTTGCTTGAGTTAGAAAAATTTAAACAAATTTCTGAATGTTTTCCTGACGTTAAATACAAACATGTTTTAAGTACAAGTGGAGTAATTAGATTTTCTGACCATCAATATTCGGCGGTAAGAATAGGTATTGGGCTATATGGAATATATAATGATCAAAACCTTAAACAAATTGGAAGATTAACTAGCACAATTAGTCAAGTTAGGGTTATTGAAAAAAATGAAATTATTGGATATCGAGGAATATTTAAATCAAATAAAAAAATGAGAATTGGGGTTGTCCCTTTTGGCTATGCCGATGGTTTAGACAGAAAGCTTGGAAATTCCAATGGCTCTCTTTTTGTTGATGGAATTAGGTGTGAAATTCTTGGCGAGATCAGTATGGATTCGTGTGTTATTAATTTAAACAATACAACTGCAAAAGAGGGGGATAGAGTTGAAATTATTGGTGACACCAACAATATTCATTCTATTTGCGAAAAAGCAAAATCTATACCTTATGAGTTTTTGTCTAAAATAAATAGACGAATAAAAAGAGTTTATAATTAATTAGTTACAGATAAGACTGAATTATACTTATCTTGTTTTGATAAGTATATGATTGCTTCTTGAACTTCTTTGTCAAAATTTAAAGAAGTTCTTATTCTTCCTTCTTGATAAAAATACCTAGATGCTATTTCTTCACTTAAAATTTCCTTTATTATTTCTTTGTTTCTTATTAAATCATTCTTTTTATTTATTTCAAACTCTTGAAATAAATTTTCGTATTTATCCTGTATATCTGCAAAATAATTTTCTTTTTCAGATTTATTTTTTAAAACTTCAAATGCTTTTTCAGTTTCAGTTTTATAATCGTATGACTTATCTCCTAAAAAATCCACAAAAGAATTAAACCCAGTATCATCCATGATGAATAAACTATCTAAAGAAGGGTTTTGGTACTTATAATATGTGGCATAGTCAAAAAACAAGCGTTCCTGAATCAAGGATACAATTAAGTTGCTAATATCGTCTTGATCAATTTCAATATCAGGGTTAACCCCCCCCCCATCATAAACCACTCTTCCATTTTTTGTTTTAAATGCAGTCATTAAAGAGTCAGGAATTTTCCCAACACTACCATCTTCATTTCTATTAGAATAATCAAGAGCTTGAATACATCTGCCACTTGGAATATAATATTTTGCTACAGTTAATTTAAGCTGTGAATTATAACTTAATTTTTTAGTTTGTTGTACCAATCCTTTACCAAAACTTCTTTGCCCAATTACAATTCCTCTGTCTAGATCTTGTATTGCTCCTGCAACAATTTCTGAGGCTGAAGCTGAACTTTGATTTATTAGTACAACTATTGGAATCTCAAGATCAGTAGGAGATTTTGATGCTTTATATACTTTATCCCATGATTTAATTTTACCTTTTGTGCTAACAACTTCTTGTCCTTTATCAACAAATAAGTTAACTATGTTTACGGATTCATTTAATAACCCTCCTGGATTAGCTCTAAGATCAAGAATCAAACCCTTTAAATCTCCTTGTTTTTTTAGATCTAAAAATGCATTTTTTATATCATTACTGCAATTTCTTGTAAAACTTCTAAGCTTAATATATCCTATAGATTCATTTAGATATGAATAAAAAGGAACACTTTTTACAGAAATTTTCTGTCTTTTGAAACTAACTGAAAATGGATCGTCTAAATATGGTCTTTCAATAAGTAATTGCACTTCAGTATTTGGTTGTCCTTTTAATGCCTTGCTAACATCTTCTGTATTTTTTCCCTTAGCACTTTCCCCATTTATTTCTAAAATTTTATCTCCAGCTATTAGGCCTGCCTTTTGTGCTGGGAAGCCTTCATATGGCTCGCTAATAAAAACATAATCTTTTCTTTTTGTAATAACAGCTCCAATTCCACCGTATTGTCCTGTTGTCATAAATTGAAAATCTTCAATCTCTGACTCAGGAATATAATTTGTATATGGATCTAAAGATTTTAACATTTTGTCAATGGCAGTCTTCATTAACTTACCCGGATCTGTTTCATCTACATAATAATTATTTAGCTCTCTATATACAGTTGTAAAAATATCTAGGTTTTTAGCTATTTCGAAATAACTATCAGTGAAACTAAATGAAGATATTAAAACAACTACAGATATTATAAAAATTTTAACTTTTTTACTCATGTTTTATGGTATTGGATCATAGCCACTCCCGCCCCAAGGGTGACATTTAATTATTCGTTTAAAAGTAAGAATAAAACCTTTATAAGGACCATATTTTTTAATTGATTCTTTAGAATACTGTGAACAAGTCGGAGTATATCTACAACGTGCAGGAAGATAAGGAGAAATGAAATTTTGATATATATATATCACTGCTAGTAGTAAGAAAGAAAAAACTTTTTTCATGATTTAACTAAACGTTGAAACAGTGAAATTATTTTTTCTTCAATTATGGCAGAACTTTTTTGTTGGTTGATTTGATAAAGTATCGCGCAATTCAAACAAATTTCTTTTTCTTTTAAATGCTGAATTAAAAAATATTTATTTTTTCTAACAGCCTCTTTTATTTGTCGTTTAATGCGATTTCTTTTTACTGCACTTGCAACATTTCTTTTGGGAACAACAATTTGGACTTTTAGAAAATCTGAATTAAAAAAAGTTTGACTATAAACTATTCTTAAAAATTCTTCGGTGTACGAATCTCCTTTTAAATAAAGTTCTTTAGTTAATTTTTTATTACCAAGTCTTTCTGATTTACGGAAAGTGTACATGAAAATTATCGCCTTCTTTTATTTGCTTCTTTAATATACTGATCTAAGGCCATAGACATTGAGGGAGCATTTTTATTTGGCACTATAATATCTGCTCGTAAACCATGATCTTCAACAGATTTTACTGTTGTTGGTCCAAAAATTGCAAGCTTTGTTTCCCCCTGAATAAATTGCGGAAAGTTTTCTAAAAGAGATTTAATTCCTGTTGGGCTAAAAAATACTAAAACATCATATTTTACATCTGCAAGATCAGAAAGATCTGAACATGCAACCTTATACATTTGAGCCATAGTATAGTTGATATTACTTTCTTCTAAAGATTTATTAACTCTATTTTTTAAAACATCTGAACAAGGATAAATGAACTTACTTTCACTATGTTTTTCCATAACCGGAACAAGACTAGCAAAAGTTTGCTCGCCGGTAAAAACCTTTCGCTTTCTAAATGTTATAAAATTTTGAAGATAGTGTGCTATAGCTTCAGAAACACAAAAATATTTTGTGTAATCCGGGACCTTAATTCTTAATTTTTCACACATACCAAAATAATGATCCATAGCATGTTTACTAGTGAAAATTACAGCATCATGATTCAAAATACTTATTCTTTGCTCTCTAAATTCGATTGAAGAAATTTCTTCAACATGTATAAAAGGTCTATAATCAATTTTGAGTTTATATTTCTTTTGAATTGCAGCATAAGGGCATTTGCCTGTCGGTTGAGGCTGTGAAATTAAAATTGATTTTACTTTAGCTTTTACTGAAGACATCTAAATAATATTTTAGTAAAAAAAACCTTTTGCAATAAATACAAAAGGATAAATTTCTAGAATACAAAGATACAAAAATATATAGATTGAGGGAAGACCAAAAGAATTAATTCCAACTTTCCAAATCCAATATAGTTTTGAAATTACAAAACATATTGCTAAAAACAAAACAACCAAAAGAATTATAACATCTAAATTATGAGAGAAAAAATAAAGAATTAGTACAAGAGGCGTTATCATAATGGATAATGCTTTGTCAGATAAAAATGAATAAAAAACAGTTAATCTTGTTATTTCCTCAATAAACAATAGTCTACCTAAAAATTTAAGCAACAAAAATTTCAGAATATAAAAAGTTAAAAGATAAAGAAAAACATATATAAACCCATTAAAATAAGCTGAAATAACAGGGTTAATATTAATTAATAATGAAAAATTGATTAATAGAATGAAAAAAGTTAACCAATTAACTCTCTCGGTAAAAGCATTATCTTGTCTTAAATATTGACTAGCATAGCGATATTGAAATGGAGCTAACAATATTAGTTTTGTGTGTTTCCAATAATACGCTCTTAAAAAACCTATAAAAGAAATTGAAAACAAAATAACAACAAACATTATTGAGTTTGCATGCGAAATTTGTGGAATAGGCATCATTTTAATAACAAAAATACCTATTTAGAAACATTAAATAAATTTGTTCATTATTAATATTTATAAAAACAATACTTTTGTAAAAATTTTAAATATGAAACAAGATCTTTTTCAAGCTCCTGATTACTTTAATATGGATGAGCTATTAACTGATGAACACAAATTAATAAGAGAATCTGCAAGAGAATGGGTGAAAAAAGAAATTTCTCCAATAATTGAAGATGCTTGTCAAAAAGCAGAATTTCCCAAGCAAATACTTCCTGGTCTTGCAGAAATAGGTGCTTTTGGTCCTTATATTCCACAAGAATACGGTGGAGCTGGTCTTGATAATATTTCATATGGAATAATTATGCAAGAACTTGAAAGAGGAGATAGCGGTGTTAGATCAACAGCATCTGTCCAATCATCCCTTGTTATGTACCCTATATATCAATATGGAAATGAAAAACAACGTAAAAAATATCTTCCAAAGTTAGCTACAGGTGAGCTAATGGGGTGTTTTGGATTAACCGAACCAGATCATGGCTCAAATCCAGGTGGAATGACTACAAATATTAAAGATATGGGTGATTATTTTGTTCTTAATGGTGCAAAAATGTGGATCTCAAACTCACCTTTTGCAGACATTGCAGTTGTTTGGGCAAAAAATGAAGAAGGAAGAATTAAAGGAGTAATTGTTGAAAGAGGTATGGAAGGATTTACTACTCCAGAAACTCATAATAAATGGAGTCTTAGAGCTTCGGCAACTGGAGAACTTGTGTTTGATAATGTTAAAATCCCAAAAGAAAATATATTGCCAAATAAAGATGGGTTGGGAGCTCCTCTTGGATGCTTAGATTCTGCAAGATACGGAATAGCTTGGGGTGCTATTGGCGCTGCAATGGATTGTTATGATACTGCACTAAGATATTCAAAAGAAAGAATTCAATTTGGCAAACCTATAGCAGCGTTTCAACTTCAACAAAAAAAATTAGCTGAAATGATAACTGAAATCACAAAAGCACAATTTATTACTCTTAGACTTGGGCAGCTGAAAAATGAAGGCAGAGCAACTTCTGCTCAAATTTCTATGTGCAAGAGAAACAATGTTGAAATGGCTTTGAATATAACTAGGGAGGCAAGGCAAATTTTAGGTGGAATGGGAATCACTGGTGAATATTCTATTATGAGACACATGATGAATTTAGAATCCGTAATTACATATGAGGGAACACATGACATTCATCTTCTTATAACAGGATTTGATATTACCGGAGAAAATGCATTTAAATAATTTTTACAAAACTTTATCTACTTCTTCTAGCTCGTTGTAAAAATCTTCTCCATATTTTCGAATAAGAGGTTCTTTTAAAAATTTAAATAACGAGACTTGCATTTCTTGACCTAATTTACAGGCAGGAGAACAGATTTCATTTGCTTCATAATTTATAGCATCAAATTTTTTATAAGATGTGATTCTAATTGGATATAGGTGGCAAGAAATAGGTTTTTTAAAATTAATTTTATTTTCTGCATATGCTTTCTCTATCGAACATTTTGAAACTCCATTATCTTCAAATACAAAAGCGCACTGTTTATTATCTATTAGTGGAGTAGTCAAATCACCTTCTTGGTCAATTACGTAAACACCAGTATTATCAATGACACTTATCCCCTCCTCTGTCATATACTGTTTAACTAATGGATATGCTTTTTCTAATTCTTTTATTTCTGATTTTAGTAATGGAGCTCCAGAATCGCCCTCAACACAGCATGCCCCTTTACAGGAGTTGAGGTCACATATGAATTTTTTTTGAAATATTTCTCGTGATATTATTTTATCATCGATTTCAATCATGTTGTAAAATTACATAATTATAATTTGAGAATTATTAGATTTGTCATATGGTAAACAATGAAGATTTATTCAAAAAAATCATAGGGCATTGTAAAGAATATGGATTTATATTTCAATCATCTGAAATATATGATGGTCTTTCAGCAGCATATGATTATGGCCCAAATGGTGTTGAATTAAAAAATAATATTAAAAACTATTGGTGGAAATCAATGGTAAACATGCATGATAATATTGTTGGTATTGATTCTTCTATTTTTATGCATCCAACAACGTGGAAGGCCTCAGGTCATATAGAAGCATTTAATGACCCATTAATTGATAATAAAGATTCTAAAAAAAGATACAGAGCTGATGTTTTAATTGAAAATTATATAGAAAAAATTGAAAACAAAATTCAAAAAGATATTGAAAAAGCTCGTAAAAGGTTTGGAGATGAATTTGATGAAAAACAATTTATTAATACAAATACCAGAATAATAGAGAGAAAAGAAAAAATTAAAGACATCAATAATCATTTTAATGAGTCTTTATTAAAAAACGATCTTATTGCCTTAAAAAATTTAATTGACAATTTAAAAATTAAATGTCCAATTTCTGGAACTTGTAACTGGACAGAGGTAAGGCAATTTAATTTAATGTTTAAGACTGAACTTGGTGCTACTTCTGATTCAAGTTCAGAAATTTATTTACGTCCTGAAACTGCTCAAGGAATATTTGTTAATTTTTTAAATGTTCAAAAATCATCTAGAATGAAAATTCCATTTGGTATAGCACAAATAGGAAAAGCCTTTAGGAATGAAATTATTGCTAGACAATTTATTTTTAGAATGCGAGAGTTTGAGCAAATGGAAATGCAATTTTTTGTCAAACCGGGAGAAGAAATAAAATGGTATGAATATTGGAAAGAGGCTAGGCTTAAATGGCATAAAAAATTAAATCTTAATGAAGAAAATTACAAATTTCATGATCACCAAAACCTTGCTCATTATGCAAATGCTGCATGTGATATTGAATTTAAATTTCCTTTTGGATTCAAAGAACTAGAAGGAATTCATTCTAGAACAGATTTTGATTTAAAAGCCCACATGCAACATTCTGGAAAAAAAATACAATATTTTGATCCAGAAATAAATGAACATTACGTGCCATATGTTGTTGAAACATCAATTGGTTTAGACAGAATGTTTCTAGCGGTTTTAAGTAGTTCTTTCAAAGAAGAAAAAGTCAATGAAGAAGAAAGTAGAATAGTGTTAAAAATACCTCCGCAAATTGCTCCAGTTAAAACAGCTATTCTCCCATTAACTAAAAAAGATAATTTGCCAAAAAAAGCAAAAGAAATACTTAATTCTCTTCAAACAGATTTTACTTGCAACTATGAGGAAAAAGATTCAATTGGAAAAAGATATCGAAGACAAGATGCCATTGGCACTCCTTTTTGTATAACAGTTGATCACGAGACACTTGAAAACAACACAATAACACTAAGAAATCGAGATGATATGAGTCAAGAAAGAGTAAATATTTCTGATTTAAAATCAATCATTTCAGAAAAAACATCAATTTCAAATCTGTTTTAATCAGTATTCATCAGCAAACAGCTAATAATTATTTTTTTTTCTTTCTACTGTTACTGATATTTTATTAAAACTTTCAGCAATAGGCACGTTTAATTTCTCCACTTCTACTTGTACATCAATTACATATTTTTGAAGCAAAATTTCATCAGCAATTCTAGCTGCTGGATGCTCAATCATACTGGAGCGAATTGACATTTCTTCTTTTACGATTTCTATAATTTTTACATAATCTATAGTGTCATCTAAATCATCAGATTTTTCAACTTTTGAAGTGTCAGCATTTACATTTACATTAACTATAAAATGCCCTCCAAGTATAGCTTCTTCAGGCAAATGACCATGGTATGCATATATTTTTATTCCTTCTACTTTTATTAAGCCCATTATGAAATATTTTGTATTGCACTATCTATTCTGACAATTGTTTCACCCTTACCAATAATTTCGGCAATGTTAAATAAAGAAGGTCCCATTCCAATACCAGTAAGCGCTAACCTAAAAGCTGGCAAAAGCTGTCCCATTCCAATACTATATTGATTTAAAATTTCTTTAAAATCAGATTCAACATTTTCAGAACTAAATTCATTTAATTTAACCAACCTCTCTTTCAAACTTAACAAAATCTTTGGGGTTTCTTGCTTCCATTTTTTTCTTATTGTTTTCTGGTCATAACTTTTTGGCGCTTCAAAAAAGTAGCGTCCTTCACTCCACATATCATGAACAAAAGTGGCGCGTTCTTTTAACTCATGACAGACCCTAGTAACATAATCGAGTTCAACATTTATATTATTTTTCTTTAAAATTTCCTGAAGTTCTTGTGCAAGTATGTTATTGTCCTTAGCTCTCAAATACTGTTGGTTAAACCATTTTGTTTTATCAAAATCAAATTTTGCTCCAGCTCTACCTACTCTTTCTAAAGAAAATTCTTTAATTAAATCATTCATTGAAAAAATTTCTTGAGGTGTTCCAGGGTTCCAGCCTAAAAATGCTAACATATTAATAAATGCTTCAGGATCATATCCACTTTCTTTATATCCTGAGCTTTTTTCTTCAGTCTCAGGGTTGACCCAATCAATAGGAAATACAGGAAAGCCTAATCTATCACCATCTCTTTTACTAAGTTTACCATTTCCGTCTGGTTTTAAAATTAGAGGAAGATGAGCAAATTTAGGCATCTCATTTTCCCAACCAAGATAAGTATATAATAAAACATGTAGTGGGGCAGATGGCAGCCATTCTTCCCCTCTAATGACATGTGTAATTTTCATTAAATAATCATCCACAACATTAGCCAAATGATATGTTGGCATTCCATCTGATTTATAAATCACCTTATCATCCATGTTATTTGTATTAACAACTACCCATCCCCTAATTAAATCATGAATCTTAACCTCTTCATTTCTTGGCATTTTTATTCTAATAACAAATTTTTCGTTGTTCTTTATTCGAGCTTGCACCTCATCATTTGAGAGTGAAAGTGAATTTTTCATATTAGATCTTGTTATATGGTTGTATTGAGGAGAAGGAACACCTGCCTTTTTCATTCGTTCTCTCATGCTCTCAAGATCATCTGGCGTGTCAAATGCATAATATGCGTGGCCACTATCAATTAATAATTGGGCATATTGATGATATATACTTTTTCTTTCTGATTGTCTATATGGGCCATAATCTCCATGCTTTTTTACGCTTTCATCAAAATCAATTCCACACCACTTCAAAGAATCTACAATATAATCTTCAGCGCCAGACACAAATCTATTCTGATCAGTATCTTCAATCCTTAAAATTATTTTTCCATCATTTTTTTTAGCAAACAAAAAATTATAGAGTGCAGTTCTTACTCCACCAATATGCAGAGGTCCTGTTGGGCTAGGTGCGAATCGAACACGTACTTTTGACATTTTTTTATTTTTCACAAAGATAGTATTTAAGAAATATTTAATTCAAATTTGAGAATATTAAAATTGTATTTTTGCAGTAGTGGAAAACAGTAATAATTTATATAAAAAACTTGATCGGTTTATTAGAAAATACTACCTCAATCAACTGATTAGAGGGGGTATACTTACGCTAATATTATTGCTTATTCTGTTTATTGCCATTTCTGTTCTTGAACACTATATGAATTTTGATGTTGTTTTAAGAACCGTTCTTTTCTGGTTTTATATTATTCTAAACACCCTTTTTGTTTCTAAATTCATTGCTATTCCATTTCTCAAGCTAATAAAACTTAGAAAAGGAATAAAATATAGTGATGCGGCAAAAATTATTGGTGATCATTTTAAAGAAATTGATGATAAATTAATAAATGTATTAGAGCTTGCTGAAATGAATCAAAATAATGATTTAGTAAATGCAAGTATCGAACAAAAAACTGCTTCAATTTCACCAATCCCTATTTTAAACGCCATAAATTTCAAAACAAATATTAAAAAGGGCTATTGGCTTCTTATTCCTTTTGCTTTATTATTCATCTTATTTATTAGTGGCAAACAATATATAATCACCGATAGCTCTGAAAGAATATTAAAACATAATACTTTCTTTGAGCCAGAAGCTCCATATCAAATTGTGTTTGATGGGGAATTACTAGCTGAACAATACGAAGATTTTGAGTTAAAATTAAAAATTACAGGAAATGAAATTCCAAAGAACTTCTATGTTGAATTTGACAACAATAAGTTTATGATGCAAAATAAAGGAAACAATCATCATCTGTTTTTATTTAAAAATATTGATAAAAAGAAAAAGATTAAAATTAATGGAGGTGGCTATAAATCTAGAGATTATTTAATTGATATAATCCCAAAACCAATAATCGAAAGTGTAAAGACAAAAATAATTCCGCCTAAATACACGAAACTAAGTGAAGAAATTCTTAATAGTATAGAAGACCTAAGTGTTCCTGAAGGTACAACTATCAATTGGACAATGAATTTAGATAATATTGATAGTGTCTTTTTTAATTTAGATAATTTAGTAATTGAAAAAGAATTAACTGATAAATTTATTGCCAGGGCGAAAATATTGTCAAATCAAGAAGGCATTTTTTCTTATAAAAACAATTATAATCATGGAGATAGCCTTTTGTTTAAAATCAATGTTTTAAAAGATGAATATCCCTCTATAAAAACAAATCATATTTTTGATAGCTTATATAATTATGTGTATATAGATGGTGTATTAAGTGATGATTATGGATTAAAAAGATTAACATTTAATTACAATATAAATTCAAACAACAATAATGCATATAATCAGGTTGAGCTGTCAATATCAAGAGATAGTGAACAAAATTTTTACTATGAATTTAATCTAGACACAATAGCAATAAATGAAGGTGATGAAGTTAATTATTTCTTTGAAGTTTGGGATAATGATATGGTTAATGGAAGTAAAAAGACAAAAAGTTCTGATTACATTTTTAGGAAAAACAGTAAGCAGGATAATATCGCTGAGAAGGATCAAGTAAACGAAAAACTTAAAAGCAGTCTAAACAATTCAGCCAATAAAGCTCAAGAACTTACCAAAGAAATTGAAGAGCTTACTAAAGAAATAATTACTAAAAAGAAAATTGGTTGGGAAGAAAAACAAAAAGCTGAAGAGATATTAAAAAAGCAAAAAGACATATTAAAAGAAATTGAAGAAAATAAAAAACTAAATAATATTCAGCAGAAAAAACAATCTGAATTAAATCCTTCAATTTTAGAAAAACAGCAGCAATTGAAAGAACTAATGGATAATGTTATTGATGAGGAGTTAAAAGAATTGCTTGAAGAATTTGAAGAGCTCTTAAATGAAGATGAGAAAGATAGGCTTAAAGATTTGCTCGATAAGTTAGACGATAAAAATGAAGACTTAGAAAAAGAATTAGATCGAGAGTTAGAACTGTTTAAACAACTAGAATTTGAGCAAAAAACAGAAGAACTAATAGAGGAAATACAACAATTGAAGGAAGAGCAAGAAAAGCTTAAAAATGAAACGGAAGAAAAGAAATCAAACAGTGAAGAATTAGCTAAAGAACAAGAAGATCTTCTAAAAAAAATGGAGGAAGTAAAAAAATCATTAGATAAATTAGAGGATAAAAATAGTCAGCTCGAGAACAAAAACAAATTACCTGAAACAAAAGAGCTAGAAAAAGACATAAGTGATTTAATGCAAGAAAGCCAAAAAGATTTAAATCAAAACAAAAAGAAAAATTCACAAAAGAAACAAAAACAAAGCATCGAAAAACTAGATGAATTACAGAACATGTTAAATAGCATGTTAGAAAGTAATAGTGAAGAAATGCAAATAGAAAACATAGAAACATTACGAGAAATTTTAGACAATTTAATTATTCTATCATTTAACCAGGAGGATTTGATTTTTAAAACTAAAAAAACAAAAGCAACAAGTTCCGAGTTTACATCATTAGTTAGAGAACAAAAACAACTAGTTAATGACAGTAAAATTATTGAAGACTCATTATTTGCACTCAGTAAAAGAGCTGTTAAAATTCAAGCTAAAATAAATACTGAAATTGCGCAGATAAAAGACAATATGATAGAATCACAAAAGTATTTAGAAGAAAGACAAATTAAAAAATCTGCAGAAAAACAACAGTATGTGATGACTTCAGCCAACAATCTCGCCTTATTGTTGTCTGAAATTTTAAAGAATATGCAAATGGACTTGAGCATGATGCCCTCTAGTTGTAAAAAGCCAAAAAATTGTAATAACCCAAAAAATTCGAATAGCCCATCAATGTCTGAAATTAAAAAAGCACAAAAGCAACTAAACAACAAAATGAAAAATGGCAAGCAAAACGGAAAAGATAATAAAGGGAAAGACAAAATGTCAAATAAGGAGCTTATGCAATTAGCAAGAAAACAAGGTTTAATTAAGAGTGAACTCGAAAACTTAAAAAATCAAAATGAGGGATCAAAAGGATCAAAACTTGTTGAAGAAATTAAAAAGCAGATGGAGGAGAACGAATATGATATAATTAACAATAAAATATCAAACATTACTTTTGAAAGACTTGATCAACTTATTGAAAATTTTATTGACTACGAAAAAGCAAAAAAAGAAGAAGGTGAAGAAGAAAAAAGAGAGTCAAATGAATGGTTATTAGACAGGAAAATCGAAAACGATGGTTTTAAGACAATTGTAAAAGAAAGAAAAAAACAGCTAGAGTTAATAAATACAAAGCCAATAAATCTTAAACCATATTATAAGAAAGAAGTAAATAAATATTTTAACTCTTTAAGTAAAGAATAAATATGATAAGCCTTTCATTTGAATTTAATTATAAACTGGATAATCAAAAAACGATTAAGGAATGGCTTAATCTTATTGCTAAAGAAGAAGGAAATGATATTGAAGAGTTAAATTTTCTTTTTGTTGATGATCAAAAAATGCTAGAGTACAATAAAAAATATTTGCAACATGATTATTACACTGATATTATTACATTTAACAGTTCAGATAACAATAAAATAAGTGGTGATATAATTATTAGCATTGAGAGGGTAATAGAGAACTCCAAAAAATATAATTGTGAAGAAGAAGTAGAATTAAGACGAGTAATGGCTCATGGCCTATTACATTTGCTGGGCTATGATGATAAAGACAAATTAAAAGAAAAAGAAATAAGAGAAAAAGAAAATCACTACTTAAAAAAATATTAAACTATTGATTTTCAGCTGTTTATAATCTTTTGTTTCATGTGAAACATTATGGAATACAAAAAAAAATACGATGTTATTGTTGTTGGGGGTGGGCATGCTGGATGTGAGGCTGCATATGGGGCAGCCAAGCTTGGGTCAAGGGTATTATTAATATCACAAAACCTTGAAACAATCGCAAGAATGTCTTGTAACCCTGCAATGGGAGGAATTGCAAAGGGTCAAATATTGAGAGAAATTGATGCGCTTGGAGGAATGTCTGGAATAATTACTGATAGATCAACTATTCAATTTAGGATGTTGAATAAGTCAAAAGGACCCGCGATGTGGAGCCCAAGAGCGCAATGTGACAGAAAATTATTTGAAAAGGAATGGAGAATAGCTCTTGAAAAAAATGAAAATATAGACTTTTATCAGGATAGTGTTAACAAGATATTAGTTGTGGACAAGAAGGCAGTAGGAGTAGTAACTAAAATGGGGGTAGAGATAAATTCTCACACAGTAATTTTGTGTAACGGAACATTTTTAAACGGGCTAATTCATCTGGGCGAAAAAAACTATAAAGGGGGGAGGTCGGGTGAGCCTGCAGCTGAAGGAATAACAAAACAATTAATAGAACTAGGTTTTACTCATGGAAGAATGAAAACCGGCACACCACCAAGACTTGATGGTAGGTCAATAGACTATAAAGTAACTGAAGAGCAAAAAGGCGATGAAGATTACGGGTCATTTTCGTATCTAGAAGAAAACAAACTAGAAAATCAAAAAAGTTGTTTTATTACATATACATCAAAAGAAGTACATCAGATTCTTGAGGAAGGCTTTGAAAAATCACCAATGTTTACTGGAAGGATACAGGGCTTGGGGCCAAGGTACTGCCCATCAATTGAGGATAAAATAACCAGATTTTCTGACAAACCGAGACATCAGCTGTTTATTGAACCAGAGGGAAATGAAACAATTGAAATATACTTAAACGGATTCTCCACATCACTACCAGAAGATGTTCAAATAAAAGCATTAAGAAAAGTTAAAGGACTAGAGAATGTTAAATTATTTAGAGCTGGTTATGCAATAGAGTACGATTATTTTCCGCCAACACAGTTAAAAACTTCTTTAGAGACAAAGCTTGTAGAAAATCTATTCTTTTGTGGGCAAATAAATGGTACAACTGGATACGAAGAAGCTGCATGTCAAGGCTTGATTGCGGGTATAAATGCTCATCAAAAGGTTAAAGGAAAGAATGAGTTTACACTAAGCCGTTCAGATGCATACATAGGCGTATTAATTGATGATTTGATTACAAAAGGAACAGAAGAGCCATACAGAATGTTTACTTCTAGAGCAGAGTACAGATTACTATTAAGACAAGACAATGCAGATGAAAGATTAACTAAAAAGGGCTTTGATCTAGGGCTAGCTTCTTTAGAAAGAATTGAAAAATTAAATAAAAAATTAGAGGAAACAAAAAAGTTAATTAAATTTCTAGAAAAACAAAATATTGAACCAAAAACAATAAATGTAGTCTTAGAAAAAAGAAAAAGTGCGGTTGTAAAACAGAAAAAGAAATTAATTTCGTTTTTATCTAGGCCACACATAACATTTAATGATTTAAAAATCTCAAAACAGCTTTCAGAATTTATTAAAAAAGAAAGAATTTCAAAAGAATCTATTAAACAAGCTGAAATTAAAATAAAATACGGGGGTTACTTAGACAAAGAAGCTGAAGCAGCAAAAAAATTAAGTAAATTAGAAGATATAATTATACCTGAAGATTTTAATTATAATAAACTACACTCTATTTCAACAGAGGGTAAAGAAAAATTAAATGAAATTCAACCAAGATCAATAGGTCAGGCGAGTAGAATTAGTGGAGTGTCTCCATCAGACATAAATATTCTATTAATATATATGGGAAGATGATTAGGTTAGATAAATGCCCGCTGTGTTATAGTCAAAACATAAAATTTTGGCTAAAATCAAATGATTACAGCACATCAAAAAAAGATTTTAGTATTTATAGGTGTGAAGGCTGTACATTTACATTTACAAACCCTAGACCATATGAAAAAAATATAGGAGAATACTATTTAAGTGATAGTTATTTGTCACATACAAATAAAAAGAAAGGGTTATTTAACACCTTATATCAGTTAGTAAGAAAAAAGGCTATAAAATCAAAAACAAATCTTTTACAAAAAACTACAAAAACAAAACACCACCTGGACATTGGGTGTGGCACAGGAGAGTTTTTAAATGCATGCAAAAAGTCAGGAATTAAAACTGTTGGAATAGAACCATCAAAAAATGCAAGGAAAATGGCAATTGAAAACTATCAACTTGATGTAAGAGAAAATACTGATATCAACCAGTTTGACGACAACACATTTGATAGTTTAAGTATGTGGCATGTTTTAGAGCACATCTATGACATAAACAATACCGTTAAGAGTCTTTCAAAAATCATCAAAAATAATGGCTATGCAATAATAGCTGTGCCAAATCACAAGTCATACGATGCAAAATTTTATAAAAAATATTGGGCAGCATGGGATTTACCAATTCATTTAAATCATTTTTGTCCAATAACTGTTGTGAAACTGTTCAAAGAAAACGGATTTTCAATGGAGAAAAAAATTGGAATGAAATACGATTCATTTTACGTTTCACTTTTAAGCAATGAGTATAAAAGTGGTAGAAAGCAATATATAAAAGGATTTATAGTAGGGTTAATTTCAAATATTTTAGCATATCTAAATTTGTACGAGTTCTCAAGCACTATATATATTTTTAAAAATCACAAATAATACATTAATTCGTAAATTTGTGATATGTCTAGATTAATTGCTGTTATATTTTTATCATTATTCTGTTTTACGAGTACCTATGGACAGTGCGGAGTGCCACAAAATACATTTTCAAATAATGTATATTTTTTTAGTGCACAAGTAAATTGGAACACAGTTTTGGGAGCCAATCATTATAAAATAAGATATAAAGAGATTGGTACAAGTCCATGGTCGTACAAGAATAATATAGATTCACTTCTAACTTTTAGAACATTAAATAACTTGTCTGACCAAACTACATATATATGGCAAATAAGAGCACATTGTGACACTATTAGCAACTTCTCAAATTGGTCACAAGTAGACACATTTTATACATTTACAAACCTATGCCCAACACCTAACAACCTGACAAACAGCAACATAACATATTCCTCTGCACAGGCAAATTGGGATGTTTTAACAACAGCTCATAGGTACAAAATCCATTATAGAATATTAAACACGAGCAATTGGGCAAACCTAAGTCTAGTTAATGGTAATGTTGATTCAACAAACATTCCTGTTTTACAACAAAACACTACATACGAATGGCAAATAATGGCATATCATGACTCTACATTAAATATGGGGTCACTATGGTCTGCTAGCGATACTTTTACAACATCAATATTTGTTCCGGCACCGTTTAACCCGATTATAAATACGACATTAGGAACTAGTCTTTGCAACACGCCAACAAGCTTATTGGTTCAAATAAATCAGCTATCAAATGAGCCAGATATTGAAAATAGCACAATAACAACAGATGGAGGCTATTTTGATATAGCATCAATCAACAGTGGTGATTCTGTGGGTTATGCAATATATAACTCATTATCCCAAAATGTAAACTCAACATTAAGAGCAGGACTTATTGCAGGGCCTAATTATGCAATTATTAATTCATTTGATTCAAATGGTGATTTAATCGGTTTTTTTGCAATTGAAAACACATCTTCTGGAGTTCGAGTATCAACCACATCTCCAAATGACGGAAACAATTACACTTCTGGCTATACAAGTGATCTAAATTTTACAAACCTATTTGTAACCCCAAATTATTCTGGAAATCTGCATATTGTTATTGATATTGAATCTGAACTAAATGATCAAATATATTATAGTGATACTGTATACATACAATGCCTGTCAAACATTAATGAAATAAATAATAGAGAGAAGATCATATACTCATTTGATTTAAATGGCAGAAAAATAAATACAGAGAAAAACAAATTAATATTTAATCAACTTAACAATGGTAAGATCGTTAAGGAAATAATAATTGAATAAATTAACACAGTACTATAGTGACCCAGGGAGGATTCGAACCTCCAACCGTCAGAGCCGAAATCTGATATTCTATCCAGTTGAACTACTGGGCCCAAATTGCAAAACTAAGAAAGTCTACAGATGTACAATTTTTTTAATTAATTAAGGTTAACTAAGAGTAAAATATTTTATAATTGCCTTGTGATAAGAATTCTATTACTTACTTTAATACCTGCTTTATTGTTTTCACAAGATGTGCCAGTTGGGCAATGGAAAGACTACCTTGGATACAATCAAATAAATGACTTAGCTATTGTAAAAGAGCGTGTTTACTGTGTAGCGCAAGGGGGGCTTTTCTATTATGACACAAGTGATAACAGCATTAACAGAATTTCTAAAATAAATGGATTATCTGATAACAATATTGAACATATAGGATATAATGATCAAAATAATAAATTAATCATAACATATGAAAATTGTAATATAGACATACTACATGGAAATGAAATATTAAATATTTCAGACGTAAAAAGAAAAGAAATCAATGGAATTAAAAAAATTAATAACATTTATTTTGACAACAATCTTGCATATTTATCATGTAGCTTTGGAGTCGTTGTTTTAGATCTAATAAAAGAAGAAATAAAAGACACCTATGGAATCAGTCCTAATGGAAACCTAAAGGAAATTAACCAAACAACAATAGTTGGGGAAAAGATTTATGTCGCAACATCAGAAGGCATCTATTTTGCGGATAAAAACAATCTGTTTTTATCAGATTTTGGGCAGTGGTCAAAAGATACAGCCTTTGTAAACACAAGCCTAATCAACGAAGAATATAACGCAATTAATAAAATAAATAATACAGTTGTTGCAATGGCAGAATTAGACGGTGATTCATTACTTGTAAAAAACCAAGAATGGGAAGTGATTTCAAATAATACATTTTATAGGCCAAGTATAGAAGAGACCAGTCTTGGTGTGATAATAAGTGATAGCAACAAAATATACCTGCTTGATAATAATTATAATATGAGTGAAATAGCGCAAATGGAAGATGCGTACTCTTGTGATCTAAAAAATGAAAATGAAATTTGGATTGCTGACAAAACACTTGGTTTAATAAAATATGCAAATGATGCAATTGACCAAATAATAACAGTTAACAGCCCTATCTCAAATGAAATTTATAGTCTAGAGTATATTAACAACAAATTATTTGTTTGTCATGGTGGGCACATGAACTTTAGTGTGAATTCTTTAAACAATGACGGAGCATCTTTTTTAGAGAATAATGATTGGAAAAATATTGATTTCTTTGACCTAAATCGGGCTCGGGACATCGTTGCTGTTGCCTCAAGAGGAGATAAAGATTATTATGCTTCATGGTATAATGGATTATCTGTTATGCAAGGTGAAAATCACATAATTAAGTATGGTTATCAAAACACCGGTGGTGTTCTTGACACAACATTTTACTCAAACAACAGAATACAAATTTCTGATTTAAAATTTGACAAAGACAATAACTTGTGGGGGTTAAACTCGCAAGTTCAGAAGCCACTGTTTGTAAAAACAGTAAATGACGAGTGGTTTTCTTTCGCAATGAACCAAAATATAGACGGACTATATTTTGATGATTTAATTATTGACCAAATGAATAATAAATGGGGTGTTATTTATGAGAAAGGATTATTTGTATATAATGAAAATAATACGATAGAAAACACCTCTGATGATCAATTTAAAATTTTAAATACTAGTGTTGGAAATGGAAATCTACCATCATTAAACATAAGATGTATTGAAATGGATTTAGACGGTGAAATTTGGGTTGGTTCAGATCAAGGGGTAAGTGTTTTTTACTCTCCAGAACTGGTTTTTTCAGGATTTAATTTTGACTCACAACAAATCTTAATTCAAGAGGGGGAATATGGCCAATACCTTCTTAGTAGTGAAAAAATAAATTGCATTAAAATTGATGGGGCAAATAGGAAATGGATCGGCACTGAATCTGCTGGATTATACCTGTTATCTAGTGACGGAACAAGTGAAATACATCATTTTACAAAAGAAAACAGCCCAATAATATCAAATAAAATAATTGACATTACCTTAAATCAAGAAAACGGCGAGGTATTTATTGGAACAGACAAAGGGCTAGTTTCATACAGATCTAATGCCACATATGGGGAAAACGCTCAAGGAGATACTTATGTTTTTCCAAACCCAGTAAGGGAAAATTATAGAGGGAATATTGCTATTAATCGATTAATAGCAAATGCATCTGTGAAAATAACCGATATAAATGGTAGTTTAGTTTATCAAACTGTTGCAAAAGGTGGTCAGGCAAATTGGAATGGGAATAATTTTAACAATGAAAGGGTTGGGACAGGAATTTACCTTGTTTTTAGCACAGATGAGAATGGATATGAAAATATGGTGAGTAAAATATTGTTTATTAAATAATGAACTATGAGTCAAGAGCAATTTCGTTGCTATATTATAAATACGGAGAAGGTTCTGTAATAGCAAAAGTTTTTACAGAAGAGTTGGGGCTAAGATCATACAGTGTTAGAAGGTCTAAAAGCAAAAAAGCAAAAAACAAAATTTCACTTTTAGATAATCAATGCCTCATTTCTATAAATGGAAAATATAACAATAAAAAAGAGGTGCAGTATTTAAATGAATTAAATCTTGAATACGCATATGAAGACAATACTTTTAAAAAGAAATTGATAAGAATGTTTATGTCAGAGGTTTTGGCAAAGACGCTCTCAGAAGCAGAGAAAAACCAAGAGCTCTTTAATTTTGTATGGCAAAAAAATATAGATCTTGATAGGGCTGAGAAAGTTAATAAAGAATTTAGCTTAATATTTCTTCTAGAAATGAGTTATTATCTAGGAATTTATCCATCCTTAGAAAATATAGATTTTGATTTTTTCAACATTAATCGTGGAGTTTTTACCAAAGAAGAAAATAAATCAGAATATAATTTGCTTGGAATAAATTTAAATTATTTTAAAAGCTTACTAAAAAATAAAAAGACTAAGATTCCAAGTGAAAATATTAGGGAATTAATGGAGATTATTTTCACATACTATACCTGCCATCATTTTGATTTATCAAGCCTTAAGTCATATGAAATAATTAAATCTTTAGACTAGATGCGTTTTTTGATATTGATTTTTACGTTTTTAATCTCCAATGAAATAGTGGGGCAAAAGGTAATTTTAATAGATATAGAAACAAAAAATAAGATAGCAAATGCTAATTTATCATCTAGTATGGGAAAAGGAACCATCAGTGACAAAAATGGGTTAGCGGATCTAAATATATTTAGGCAAAATGATGAGATAATTATTCAGCACATTTCATACACACCAAAAAAAATCATAAAAAGAGAAGTGTTAGATACTATATTTTTGCTTAAAAACAAATACCTCCTTAATACTGTAGATTTTGAAGACGTAAAAGTGCCTTTGATAGAAGGTGTAAGCAAATTAAGCATAATAAATAGGCGGGAGATAGAAAAATTAAAATCTAAATCGATAGCAGAACTTCTTAAACAAAGTAGCGGTATACATGTGCAAGAAAGTCAGTCGGGGGGTGGGAGTCCAAACTTTAGGGGGATGGAAGCTAATCGATTATTGACTGTTGTAGATGGCATTCCTCTAAATAATGCAATATATAGAAGTGGGCATGTACAAAGCTCGAATGTAGTTAATTCGTTTTTTATAGATGAAATTAAGGTGGCAACTGGACCATCTGCCGTAGTTTATGGTGATGGTGCGATGGGTGGTGCTGTTGTTGTAAATACTGTTGGTGGCAAATCTTTTGGTCTATCATCAAATATTTTGGAGCAAAAACATGAGAGCAGTAGTTCTTCAAGTTCAATTAAGTATTTAAGCAAAATAAAAAAAAATAGGTTTACGCTTATTAATGGTTTTGCTCTAGAGAATAGTGGCAATCTTAAAATGGGTAATAAGAGGCGTCACGGATATGAGTCATGGGGTAATGAAAAGATTATCACTTTAAATAATGAGCAACTAGAAACGGATTATAAAAAATATGACTTATTACAAAAAACATATTTTAATGTTAAGGATTTATCAATAAATTTAAATAATCAATTTTCAGGAATTTCTCAAATTTCAAGATTTGACAAATTGAACGATTATGATGATGAAGCAAATAAATATTCTCAATGGTATTATGGGCCAAAAACAAGATTTGCTCAATCAATAACAATAAAAAAGAAAAAGAAATCTAAGTTATTTGACAATGTTTCAATAGTAGGTGCTTGGCAGAAAACAAATGAATCTAGACATAAACAAAAGAGAACTGACACCTTAATGTCAAATAGATATGAAGATGTAGTAATATTTGATGGAATTTTAGATGCCAAAAAAAATATAAATAATATTGATATTAATTACGGAACTCATTTCAGAAAACAGTTTGTAACATCTAAAGCAAATTTGTCAAGTACAGCAGGAGAAAATTTTTATAACACTACAAGATACCCAAGCGGTGGAAGTGACATTTCAGACCTTTCTTTTTACTTTCAAGTAAAGGCAAAATTCCGTACAGGGACAACGATATTTTTAGGGGAAAGATATAATATAAACTCCCTAAATGCTGTTTTTAATGACAACACATTGATTAACCTTCCGTTCCCTCAAATAAACACAAATAATCAATCATTAGTTTCATCAATATTTTTAAATCAGAAAATTAAAGGTCAATTTGCAATTGCAGGCTCATATTATATGGGCTTTAGGAATCCAAACATTGATGATATTGGCAAAATTTTTTCCAAAAATGATAATGATGTTATAATTCCAAATGAAAGTTTAAAGCCTGAGAAAACAAATAATTTCGAATATGGCATAACCTATAATGATAAAAATTTAAGCTTTGAGGTGTTATATTTTGAAACATATATTAGAGATGCTATTCAAAGAAATTATAGTAGTCTTAATGGGCAGGATTCAATTATTTATGATGGTGAAATAATGAGGGTTCAAATGAATCAGAATATACAAAAAGCAAAAATTAATGGATTTAATTTTGCTTTTTCAGCAAAAAACTTAAATAATTATAACTTAAATATTGTTTATAATTATCTAAAAGGTCGTGACAACCTAGATTTGCCTCTGGCACATATACCTCCTGCAAATATTAAGCTTGATTTAAATAAAACTTTCGATAACGCAGAAGTTGGAATATCATATATTTATAATTCTTGGAAATATGCAAATGAATATGATGAAAATGGAGTTGATAATTTAGATGAAGGAACAATAGACGGAAATCCCTCATGGAATATTATTAACTTGAACTATATTAATAATATTAATGACAATATTTCAGCATCTTTTTCAGTTGAAAATTTACTTGACACACACTACAAAACTTTTGGGTCTGGCATTAGTGCAAGCGGAAGAAATTTTGTCGTATCTTTAACAAGTAAATTTTAACACTATGAATAGACTTATTTTTTTATTATTCTTTTTGTCATTTCTATCACTAAACGGGCAAGTTTGGGAAGACGACTTGTTACAAAATAATCCAAACGCCAATTATATAGAGAAAAAAGATGCTTTTGACAAATACAGAAGTAATGTTGAGTATACAAAAGGAAATGGATACAAACCTTACGCGAGAAATCTTGATTTTATTTTAAAAAGATCATCTGATGGATCGGGAATACCAAATGAACAGTTTTACAGAGAATGGCTTAAAGAAAAAACTAAAATAGAAAATCAAAAATCTATTTCAAACAGTAATTGGGTGGAACTTGGGCCAATAAATACGCCTATAATTTTATCAAATGGAAAAAAAAGAGGAAATGGAAGGATAAATTGTATTGCATTTGATCCATTTGATAAAGATGTAATTTGGATTGGCTCCCCAGGTGGCGGATTATGGAAAAGTATTGATGGTGGAAATAATTGGTCAACTAATACTGATAATCTTCCGGTAATTGGCGTATCATATATTGCAATTAACCCTATCAATCCACAAGAAATGTACATTACAACTGGTGATGCGCACGCAAGCGACACATACTCCATAGGAATTTTAAAATCTATCAATGGAGGTAACACTTGGGATACAACAGGAATTCAATTTCCAGTTCCCTCTAGTAAAATGGTAAACAAACTTTTGATTCACCCTACATATACTGACAGTCTTTTTGCAGCTACAGACGAAAGAATTATGATTAGTCCAGATGGTGGGCAAACATGGTCAATTGCACAAAACAGTAGTGGGTCAAATTTAATTGGAAGGTTTAGAGATATTGAGTTTAAACCTGATAACCCAAATGTTCTATACGCAGTAAAACAAACGACAGGCTCCTCTGAGGTTTTTAAATCTACTGACCGAGGACTGTCATGGTTTTCATCAAATAATGGAATATCTATTGTAAACAGAAATAGACCTCTTATTGCTGTAACACCAGCAAACCCTGATGTTGTGTATGTTTTATTTTGCAAAAACGATTACAGCTTTCATGGCTTATATAAATCTACAGACAACGCAGCAAGCTGGACACTACAGTCTGATAGCCCAAACATTTTGGGAAGAGCTACTGATGGTACAGGAACCGGAGGACAATCATGGTATGATTTGAGTTTAGGGGTGTCTACAGAAGATGAGAATCTGCTTTATGTTGGTGGAATTAATTTATGGAGATCTGTTGATGGTGGAGTAAACTGGAATATAAGTGGAAGTAGCGGTAATGGATCAAATTATTCATACATGCATGTTGATCAGCATGCGCTTGAATTCAACCCTCTCAATGGAATTGCCTATGCAGGAAATGATGGGGGGCTATATGAATATATGGATACGCTAAACAGCTGGGTAGATATTAGCGATGGTTTAGCCATTTCTCAATTTTACAAGCTTGGTTTATCAAACACTCTGAATTCAAGAGTAGTTGCTGGGGCTCAAGATAACGGAACTGAAATGACAACAAATGGTGTTTGGGATGCGATAAGGGGTGCTGATGGAATGGAATGTGCTATTGATATCTATGACGAAGATATCATATATTCGACATCGCAATATGGTGGACTAAGAAAAAGCTATAATGGCGGAAATAATTGGAATAACATACAGCCTGTAAATTATTCAGGAGCTTGGGTTACTCCTTGGAAAGTCCACCCTATAAACAACAATATAATTGTTGCTGGTTACGATGAAATTTACCGGTCACAAACTGGGGGTGGGCAATGGGATTCTATTTCTTATAATGTTAGTAATGGGGCCTCTGTTCGAACAATTGCATTAGCTGCTTCTGATGAAGATTATATTTACAGTGCTTCTCTAAGTAAGATTAAAAGAACTAAGGATGCTGGTACTACATGGGTTGATATCAAGCAAGGATTAGCTAATTTTAATTTTTCGGACATTACAGTTGACTATTTTGATGCAGACCATGTGTTTGTAACTTATTCTGAATTTCAAGCTAATCACAAAGTTTATGAATCCTTTGACGGGGGAGACTCATGGGTAAATATAACTGGAAATGGCCTGCCAAATCTTCCTGTAAATTGTATTGTTTACCAAAAACAAGCTAATGGTGATATATATGTAGGTACTGATGTTGGTGTATACCATAAAGACAATACAATGACTGATTGGGTACCATATATGAATGGCCTTCCTAATGTTGTGGTTAATGAGCTAGAAATTAATTATAATACTCAAAAAATAGTTGCTGCAACATTCGGAAGAGGTATTTGGGAAAGTGATTTGAACACTAACTCCACAAATACGTATAACGCGAGTTTTAGTAAAATAGGAATTTACCCAAATCCTGCTAAAGACATGATAAGTATTATGGGAATAAATAACAATAATGTTGCTGTTAATATTTACAATATTACCGGTCAAAAGGTATTATCAATTAATAATCCCATCAATAATGAAATTGCTATAAATTCTCTAAAAAAAGGATGTTATTTTATCGAAATTAGGGGTGAAAAAATTCCGCCTATAACAGAAAAATTAATTAAAGAATAGACTCAAACTCTTTAATATAATTTCTTTTTTTACTTCCGGGATCAAATACTAAAGCACAGGCCAATATTAGTTCGTCTGAACTGTAATAAGGCTGTATTATCAATGAGCCACCCATAAAACCATTGTGAAGTTTCCATAGCGCACGATAGGACCCATTATACATTTCAATAGGAAATGAATCTTCGATGATTACATAACTATTTGGGCGGCTTCCTTTAAGAGTTTGTTTAAGAATAGCATTTGTTTGATCGATAACATAATTTATATCAGTGCTATTGTTATCTGTTTTGTAAATTAAAATATGTTTAATAACCTCTTTATTACTTGGATTATACGAAAAATGCATAATTGTATTTTCGGTATCATTTTTGATATACTCTTTTGGAATAACAAGATCAATTTTAAAATATTTTTGAATATCTCTTGAATAGGTAGAGTTGGAGTTTTTTAGCAAATTATTTTTTAGACTTGTAATTTCTTTATCGTAATAAATTTTAAATAGATTATTACATTCTGCATTAAACCGATTAGCATCATCATTATAAAAAAGATAACTTACGAGTTGGTTTTTAGCCCATTTATTAGCTTCAAAAAATGTAGAATCACTAGAGAGAATAATAATATTAGTATGGGTTTTTAAAAGCGAGTTTAGTTGACCTTCATTAACATGTAAAATTTTAAATGCCGGCTCTGATTTTGCAATACCAGGAATATCTTGTGAAAAGATATCGAGCACTTTATTGCTCAATTTATTTTCCCATAAATAATCTGGGGAAACAAATAAAATCTCCGAGCTAGAACCTGTTGAAGCAGGAAGTGTTTTATCTTTTTCATTACAAGAAAAAATACATAATAACAATAATAGTTTTAAGATACGCATATTAAACTTTTGGAATTAAAAGTTTAGACCCTGGTTTTAAATTATTTGTTTTTAAATTATTTAGTTTTTTAATTTTTGAAACGCTTACACCAGAATACATTTTAGCAATATCCCATAATGTATCACCTTTTTGTACTTCATATGAAATGTTGGATGGCTCAATATTATTTATGTCATTAACTACGTCGTTTGCAACATATAATATCAATTTATCACCAATGTTTAATTTAGTTGTATTTAAATTATTCCACTTTTGGATTTGAAAGATTTTAATTTTATGCTCCTTTGCTATTCTACCTAAATAATCACCAGCCTTGACCGAATAAACAACTCGAGTTTCGTCTATTAATATCTCTTTACTTTTCACTTTAGAGGCAAAATCTCGATAAAATTCATAGTTAAAATAAAAGTCGTCAATAGAAGCTTTAGGTAGTGATATTACAGAGCTAGCGGGGAATAAATTGTCTTTGAATGATGGGTTATAATTTTGAATTATTTCTGTTGTTAAGCAAGTAAGTTCTGATAATGTTTTAGTGTCTAGCTGAAAATCTAAAGTTATCGTGTCTAAGTCAGAAACAATGATTTGGTTAGTGTCTGCATATAAATTATAAAAATTATGATATGTCATTAAATAGGTTGTGGCAATAAACTTGGGAACATAATTTCTAGTTTCTGTTCTTAGGTCAGATCTTAAATCCCAATAGTTATCATGACCTGTTTTAAGCATTAAACGTTGAACATAGCCTGGACCTCCGTTATATGCAGCCAAAACCAAATTCCAATCACCAAAAATATCGTATAATTTTAAAAAATATCTACAAGCTGCATCTGTTGATTTATACGGATCAAGTCTTTCATCTACATATGATGTAACGTTTAAATCATATGCTTTTCCCGTAGGATACATAAATTGCCATAAACCACGTGCACCAGATTGAGATTTAGCTCTAGTATTTAAAGAAGATTCAACTATTGCTAAATATTTCAGCTCAAATGGTAAATTATATTTGTCTAAATAGGTTTCAAATATTGGGAAATAGTATTGGGAAAGTGATAACATTTTAGATAATAGCTTTCTATTATTTCTTAAATAATAATTAATTTTTTCCATAACTATATCGTTATTGTTAAAAACAAAAGATGAATTTAAATTAATCGAGTCTAGATGATTAGTAACTGTTTGTTCGTCTGCCAATTGAGTGAATTGGTCTGTTGATGCTAAGCATGAAAAACTAAATAAGCATGAAAAAAATAATATTCTAATCACAATACAAATCTCCATAAATAGTATCAAGAAAATTTAAATTAATTTATCAATTATTAACTTCTAGGTGTTTATTAAATATAGAATTAAATAATGCTTATATTAGATTTTTTAAAACAATAAAAGATGATGTATCTTTGCAAGCTTAATGGAAAAGATAAAAAACATATATAAACAAGGAGAGTTACTAAGTAAAGTTAATAATCCCGAAGACTTAAGGAAACTAAAAACCAGCGAATTACCACAATTAGCCAAAGAGCTAAGGCAGTATATAATTGATATAGTTTCTGAGAGAGGGGGTCACTTTGGGGCAAGTTTAGGAGTAGTAGAATTAACGATAGCCCTCCACTATATATTTGATACTCCGAATGATCAATTAGTTTGGGATGTAGGTCATCAAGCGTATGGGCACAAAATATTAACCGGCAGAAAAGAGCAATTTCCATCAAATAGAATTTATAAAGGACTAAGTGGCTTCCCAAAAAGAAGTGAGAGCGTATATGACACCTTTGGAGTTGGACACTCCTCAACATCAATTTCAGCAGCTTTAGGTATGTCAATAGCTGCTCAAAAAAACAATGAAAAAGAGAAACAGCATATTGCAGTAATTGGTGATGGCGCTATGACAGCAGGCTTAGCTTTTGAGGGCTTAAATCATGCGGGTGCAGAAAACACAAATCTTCTTGTTATTTTAAATGATAATTGTATGTCAATAGATCCTGCTGTTGGCGCACTTAAAGAATATCTAACTGATATCTCAACATCAAAAGCATATAATGCGGCAAGAAATAAAGCGTGGAAGATTCTAGGCCAAATAAGTAAATTTGGACCAAATGCTCAAAAAATTGCAAAAAAAGTCGAAAGCGGAATTAAAAGTACTGTGCTTGGGGAAAGTAATTATTTTGAATCATTAAATTTCAGATATTTTGGTCCTATTGATGGGCACAATACAGAACATCTTACCCAAATACTAAATGATCTAAAAAATATTCCCGGACCAAAAATACTTCATTGTATTACCGAAAAAGGTAAGGGGTATGAATTTGCGGAAAAAGGCGATGCAACAAAATGGCACGCACCTGGTTTATTTAATAAAGAAACTGGCGAGGCTGTTACTATAAAAAAAGTATTAAGCCCTCCAAAATATCAAGACGTTTTTGGAGAAACAATTATTGATTTAGCAAATAAAAACAAAAAAATTGTTGGTGTAACTCCAGCAATGCTAAGCGGAAGCTCTCTTAACAAAATGATGAGTGTTATGCCAGAGAGAACATATGATGTTGGCATTGCGGAACAACACGCTGTTACCTTTTCAGCAGGACTTGCAACTCAAGGAATAATACCATTTTGCAACATATATTCAACATTTCTTCAAAGAGCATATGATCAAGTAATACATGATGTTGCAATTC
>JBJKXM010000058.1:0-34652 GCA_045561575.1 Flavobacteriales bacterium | reverse complement strand
ATTATCCTTTGCCCCTGTTACATATTGGATTCCTGCATCAAGTGCAATTCCATTAGCTCCAACATTTGATATTTGCTCTGAAATCATTTTTACAGTTAATCCACCATATATACTATTTGAAAAGATTTGAGAATATGCTAGTGAGATATTCATAAATCTAGGGGAATATGTCCCTATTCCGCCATCAGGTAAATCAACGGTAGTAATTTCTATATCTCCAAAATTCATATTCATAACTGCAAGACCTAAAACACCTGATTCACCTACTTTTTGAGCGAAACCAAATGTACTTATACTACTTACCGATGAATTAGCATCAAACATTTTACTTCCATACTGTAACCAAGATGTTTGTGTGAAAATTAACTCTGTTTTTTCAGTAAAAGCTAAACCAGCAACATTCGAATACATTCCTTCAACTCCTCTAACACCAGCAACGTTAGCACCTGCCCAACCAGAAGTTCTTGCCCATGGGTTAATTAATAGCTCAGATGCTCCAGCCTGACCTGCTCTTTGCTCATTTCCAGCATAAGAACTGATACTAAAGAAACACATTATAAAAACTAAAAGTATTCCTATATTTTGATTAATTTCTTTCATATTCTTAAAATTTATATTCTCTTTTATCATAGTTAGAATGTATCTAAATCTATTGGTCTTAATGTTCCAAACCATTTAATTACTTTTTCTCTTGTTTCTCCATCAATTTCTGTAGCTACATGAATTATATATAGACCACTTGCAATTGGAATTCCAAAATTATTTTTAAGATCCCAATCAATGCTTGTCATTGAATCATCTTTCTTTAGAGTTCTAACTAAAGTACCACTAACTGTGAAAATTGATATGGTTGCCGTTTGAGGAAGATTAGTAATTTTAACTCTATTATCAAGCTGGTTTGTTTCATATTCAGAGTAACCATAATATGGATTTGGCACCACATTTATAAGTTCCATTGCATCACGGGCAACTTCTGAATTACCTTTAGTTGCAACTAGATCATCTGTACTAAACTCATATATAGGATTAAATGAATTTAATGGATTTGATAATATAACACGACCTTTACTACTTCCAGAGAAAGAAGTAGCTGTTGCCTGAAATATATCTCCTGGGTTATATGTATTACCATCGTGTGTAATATTTTTACCTCCCCAAGTAGTTGCAGAATTCTCATATGCAACAACGTAAGTTTGGCCAATAACTAAAGCGTCATCTTTTGTTAAAATATTTAAAGCATCAACAGTTTCATATTGCTTGTATGGTTTTGACACCCTTAACTTAACACGTGCCTCGTTTGTTAAAAGCTCTCTTCCAGGTGCAATAAGTGGAACATTTACCCATGAAGTATTTTTAAATACCTTCCATTTCCCAACTCCAGTTGCATCATCTTTAAGTTGATGATAAATCCATTCACCTTCATCATAATTAGGGCTATTGTCAACATCAGAATAATTTCCATCAACATAATCTTGAGTTCCCTTAACCCATGATTGTCCATTAATTACATATATAAAGTGCTTACCACCTAATAAATAATTACCACCCGAAATCTCTTGTGTCTGACTACTATAAAAAGGGAATTGCTTAGTTACAATATTTGATGTTGGATTCCATTGCATATCATTTCCATTATCACTTGTCAACCATGAATCTTCAGCAAAAACTATATTTAATCTTTCACCAGTTTCGATATCTATTGCATATCCAGGGAACCATCCCATACCAACTCTTCCGCTTCCATCATCATTACCGTTCTTATCAACAGAAGGGCTTTCTCTTAATCCCATTTTTAAAGCACCTCCAATTGCTAAATCAGGGTTTTCCTGAGCTTCTACAATTACCGATCTAGTCCATTTTGATTTATCATCTGTAAAGATGATGTCAACAGAATTTAGATTTTCCATTTTATTTTGTGAAGTAATAGAACTATTTAATCCAGGTCCATCTTCATAGTATGAAACAAATCTGTAAGGAGCCCACGTACCACCAGTGTAATCAAATGTTATATCGCCAATTCCAAAAGGAATTCCTGAGAATGTAGTAGTTATAGATTGTTCAATTGCTCCTTCAAAAATACTTGAAGGGTCATCAGCTTGATTATAATCACTGTAAAGTCCATTATTATCGTCTGTGTAAGTACCTGATCTAATCCAATTTAAACCCCAGAATTTCAGAAAACCTCCTTCATCATCTCTATCTGGAACACCACTTAACCATCTATCATTAATATTTTCATATTCAATTGATGAAGATACTAATCCATTATTATCAACATTTGCAGGATCTGCTCCTGGATTTAATGATTGTTTTACTTTAACATTAAGACCTAAGCTAGAAATATACTCCTCAGATCCCACAGTTATTGATTGATTTGAAGAACCTATTATATTACCATCTGCCTGATCAATTAGCTCCCAAGAATTATATGATGTTATTGCACTTCCACTAAATTCTGGATTAAATAGTTTAAATGTAAAATTACCTTTTGGGATTTTTACAGGGTCTACAACTGTTATATCTATTGGTCCATGGCCAGCTTCATATGTTGGATTATAAACTCTGTGATCATCACTTGCTAAAATCTCATCTATGCTTGACTGTGTTAAATCTAAATTATTTCCACCATTTCCAGTTCCTTCAATTCTTGTTATGCTAACTCCATCTCCATATGCTGCATTTAATGTTGTTCCTCCTTCATCTGGTTCTGTGAAATGTGGAATTGCACTATACACTTGGATATTTCTTCTACCACCAATGTATGGTTGATTTCTTCCATCATATTCAGGGTCATTTACATTATATGGATCAGCATTTTCTTCTGCTCTACAATATCCATAAGCAATAGACATAAAATAATATGTTTTGTGGTTAACTAACCTTGTATTTCCAAGAGCAAACTTATCATCTGTAATTTGAAATGAATATTCCGTCCCTTCATCAACTGATCCTTTTACACCATCACTTAGTACAGAGGCTACTTCTTCTACTGGTGTGTAGACTCCTAAAACTGGGTCAAGATATTGATTAACTATACCAGTTACAGTATCATTAACGTCAGATCTAAATACTAATCTAGCTAAATCTGGATCATCTAAATCAGTTACAGAAACCGTTGCATTCTTTAATTGGTACACTAAATATCCTTGAAAGGTATAAGCTGAATCATTTAATAAATTGTTTGGTTTAGTAATATAAGGGTCCTTTTCTCTGTAACTTTCATCTATGTTATTAGAAGTAGGTCCATTTGAAAGAGTAATAATAAGCTCTTTATCAAGCTCTCTTATTTCTAGATCTGGAGCGTCAGGACCATTCAAAATATTAAAGTTATTATCAAATAAAGCTTGAGCCTCTTTATCATAAATCTTTACCAATGCAATTGAAGCAGTTTGACCACCAGATTTTGCTCTAGCCCAAACTACACCAGTTGTGATTTCATTTACTGCTCCAGGTTGTAGAGTAAATGGCCCAGCAGATTGTAAGAACCTTCTATCTGCAGGAATATTACCAGCAGTTTGTTCAGTCCACTCAGTAGTAAAATCTGGATCAGATGTACCAGGAAACATAAAATTACATGGATCAGTAGTAGATCCTTGTCCAGCTCCATGTCCATCACCACCATATGTCATTGGAACATTATCTTTCCAAATACCTCTTAAATAATTATAGAAATGAGTTCCTTCAGAAGGATTACCGATAACTGTAAAGTCATTATTATAATAAACGAACTTTGACATTATAATCTGTTCATTTGCCTCATCAATCACTCCATCTCTATCATTGTCTATTCCATCATTTGGATCTGCTAAAGGCCCCTGGAAAAAATCAACACCAATTGCCGGAGGATTAAATCCATATCCTGCTGCTCCTTCATCTTCAGCATCTCCATTATAACAAAATCCCAGCCCTAAATTCACATCACACCCCACATAGTCGTCTAAATAATAACCAAGATCAGGATCTACCCACTGACCAAAATATGTGTCGTTTAATGGAAGTGTAGAACGGTTAATAATTTTATAATTATAAAATGTCATATCATTAACTTCATTATCAGCAGTAAAACCAAAGGCTTGAGCATGAATTTCTAAACCAAGGGGATCTGCCTCAGTCTCACTATGAATATTTCCTTGATCATTAAAAATCCACCAAAGAGTTTGATCTCCATATAATCTAGCATTGTCATTTGATCCACTAACATTATAATCAGGATAATCACCATCATATGGATTATAAAGACCACCATCTTGACCTGCATCGTAAAAAGGTGCTAAATTAAAATCTTGTCCTTGAGATGGGTCACCATGTGCTGGCCAATTTTCTATAATATCGGGCATTACATATGTTGGGTCTAAATAATTTGCAACATGATCTTCAACTTCAGCTCTTGTAATTTTAAAATGCTTATCCCACTCATTACATTCATCAGGTGTAATTGTTGCAGTCGTTGTATTTAGTGGACCTGTCCAGAAATCACTACCCCCTTGTCTGTAGGTCATAGCCGCAACTTTTAACTGTCCTCCTGCATCTACACCTCCAATCCATAGTGCTCCAGCAAACATAGAATGTTTATTTCCATTCTTTGGAATTTCATATCGAGCATCATCTAAATTCCACCACATATCACCGGCAGCTAAAATTGTAGTTCTAACATTATTTACATCTAAATCTGTTTGTGATGTTGAAGGTGCACATCCAGAAGCAACTTTAGTGTATACAACACTATTACTTATTGGATTTGGAATATTTTCCTTAGCGAAAACATTTATACATGCAAAAATTAATGAGAAAAGAAATATTCTCTTGGTATTATATATGTATGCCATTTTTTTCATATTACTAATTTCTTCTTATTTTAAAATTCAAAACTTAAACCTGCTCTTATCATTCTAGGTAAGCTATAATTATTTGGGTTGTTAACAGCAAGTGAATATAGATATCTAAAGGAATCTGGGCTATTCTGTGCATCAATAGCATTTTGTGCTGCAGATGAAGTTAAATAACCGTCATCTTCAGGGTTTCCAGTTGCTCTGTAAACACTAATTATATTTTTTGCATCTAATAAGTTCTGTATCTGAACATATAGGTTAACATTAGATCTCTTTTTATCAGACCACTTAATCTCAAACTCCTTATTAAATTTAGCACTTACTCTGAACTGCCAAGGAAGTCTTGATCCATTTAAACTACCTTCAAGAGTTGATCTGTCATTAATTCCAGATGCAGCTTCTTGAGTTATATTAGATTGCTTACTGTAAGGAGTACCTGAACCAGCAGAAAGAACCATATTTGCTCCAGCGTTTGCAAATATATTTTTTCCAAATATAACTGGTCCATTATAATCTTTACCTGAGCCATATCTGTAATCAACAGATGCAGATAAGGCATGACGTTGATCAAAAGCTAAAGGTATTGTAGATCTTAGATTTGGCTGACCTGTATTTACTAAACTTTGCCCTGACGATGCGCTAGATCCAGTACCATCTGCAAATTGCAAAGTATAGTTAGCAGTCATACTAACATTACCTGTTCTTCTTAAATCAAAATTAACAGACATTCCCTTTACTGTACCAAAATCTATATTACCATAAGTTAAATATTGTGCTGGATATGCTCCAAGTACATTTACAACTTGTATCATATCTCTTAGCTCTTTGTAAAATGCAGAAATTTTTAGAGCTGATCTTAATGAAAGTGTCTTAGCAAAACCTAATTCATAATCAACTGTTTTTTCAGATTTCAAATCTGGATTGTTTAACAATGCTCCAACTCTGTCTGCCATAAATAAATAATCTACTGGTTCTAATCTATTAGATTGCGGAGGTCTTTGAGTTAAGACATCATAGTGTGCAAAGAATTGTGCTTCATCAGAAATTGGAAATGAAAATGCAATTCTTGGCATAAATATTGTTTCAGGAGTATAATCTTCGAATACTTGATCTACTTTTACCTCTCCAGCAGATGCAGCTTCAGGATCTACTAAATATGGTTGAATCTGCCCTCCAGCTGCCTCAGCAACTAATAGAGGATCTGAAATTTGTAGTCCATCTGCATTATACCATGTTTCATTATCTCTGTATCCTACAATTGTAGATGGATTAGCCGCATCATCAACATATACTACATAACCATTTCCAATTGTTGATGGAATATCAGCAGAATTTAAAAAATCTGTACTTTCTCCTACAGTGTATGCTTGATGAAGTAAATATTTATCACCAAGTACTTTTTGATTTGCATCATATCTATCTACTCTTAAACCAATATTAAAAATCAAGTCATCAATAGCAAACTTGTCTTGAATATATCCAGCAGTGTAAATTGGCTGAAAAGAAGCAATTTCTCTTGAATAGTTACCCTGGCTATCTTGTTTCTCAAAAAAGTCTTTTAAAGTTGGATTGCTAGTTAATTTATTACCGTAAATATCATATCCATAATAATAAACTAAACTTGAACCACTATTTAACAATTCATCAGGACTAAACATGTTAATGCTAAATAATTCCGGAGATAATGCATCAATATCAATAAAATCTGTGGAATTAACTCCTAATCCTAGCTCTTGCCTGAGATTTCTATCAAATGTTGATTGCTCTTCTGCAACATATAATCTGTCATAATTTACAGTATCTTGATAAACACCATTGGCATCAAAAACAGGAAGTGGATTTGAAAGGTCTCTCTGTAAAATATGTTTATTTGTAAGCTGTCTCATTAAACCCCACATCCCCATAGGACCCATTCCCCAATAAGAATCATCTCTTTGCTCAAATTCAAAACCAAAAGAAAATTCATGATCTTTTATATCTGCAGAACCTGAGGCTTTAAATGTCGTTTGTGTATTTTCTTGCTTAGCTGAACCATTATACATTGTTCCATGGTTTCCATATAAAGAATATACTGAAGCCGGAAGATCTCCATTTCTAAGACCTTGTCCTCTAAGGTCAGCAGCAGTACGAATAATACCATCATTTGAAGCTCCAACAAAAGAGGAAAGACCATAATCCTTGAACATTTGATAGTAAGCGCGTGTGTAATTTGACAAATCTGAATTAGTGTATTGATTCTCATCAAATGTATAGAGTGTATCTCCCCAACCGCTATGAATTTGTCCTGTGTAGATTATTCCGGTTGTAGAATCTACAGCTGTTCCTCCTTGATAAATATTTTGCTTGAAAGTATTAAACTCACCAACGTATCCATATTTAAACAAATCAAATTGATGATCAGCATCTACGAATGTATATCGGTTGTTTGTATAATCTCCTTGTATGGTAAAGAATGCATTTTTAATGGTTGCAGAACTACTCTCATCCTCAGATTCTTCTTGTGATCCGAACTTTTGAGTTAGCTTTCCAAATAATCTATATGTAGTTTGAGAAGACTCTCTATTGTTAGCAGATGAAAACATCGATCTCCAGCCAGAAAAATCCCTACTAGTTCTAGAGTAAAAAGTACCTCCTAAAGATAAAAAAGTTGAGCTTGTTGGCTTAAAATCTAATTTACCAGAAATATTAAATCTTTTCTCATTTGTATTTAATTTGGCTTGAACATTTTCAAAATCATCTTCAGTTAAAAAGTCTGAGTTACTTAAAAATCCAGCACTAGCATTTGGAGCAATCCTAAAAGGATTTGCTTGTAAGTCACTTAAGACATTATCTTTTACTTTCCAACGACCAATTGCTGATGGGTCAGTGTCATCAACATCTCTATATTCACCCGATAAAAAATATCCTATTATTGAGCTACCTTTTGTTCCGTCTGCATTTCTTTTTTTCAAAATAGGACCAGATAAACCAAAACCTACTAGATTATAGTTATACTTATCAAATAATGAAGAAGATTCTAATTCTATTCCTCCAAAAAACTTATTTGATGGACCTTTAGTAGTTACAGAAATAATACCACCAGTTGCATCTCCATATTGAGCAGGTAAACCACCTGTAACTACTGTTATTTGCTCAATACCTGATGTTGGGACTCCAATTGCGCCTCTTACTTTGATACCATCTACATAGTATGAAGTTGCATTTTCCCTAGAACCTCTCATATTTACAGCATCACCCTCATCTTTTTGATATATTCCGGCAGTAGTAGATGCCACAGAGGCAACACTTCTTGTTGGAAGTGCTACAATTTCCTCAGCTGTTTTTGTTTCTCCAGATAAATTATCTTGATCTAGTAAAGGTTTTTTATATTCTATAATTTTTATTTCTCCTAACGCTACTCCCTCTTGAAGTTTTACATCTTGAAATGTAATTTTATTTGCAGAAACAATAACACCAGTTATTTCAACGGTTTGATATCCTACAAAAGTTGCTTTTACATTATAATTTCCAGGCTCTATTGGCTTGATAGTATATTTTCCATCAAAATCAGTTGTTGTTCCAGCAAGCTGATTGCCTCCTTTCTCAATTACAACATTTGCAAAAGGAATTGGTTCTCCTGTCATTAAATCTGAAATTACTCCTTTTAGAGTTCCTGTTTGTGCAAAAGCAAAGGTTGAAAAACAAACTAATGCAACTATTGAATAAATTTTTCTCAACATAATTTAATGTTTCGTTTGATATAAATATGATTAACTTGTAACTTGTTTTAGTTTTAAAGTTCGTAAAGATATTAAAAAACATTAAAAAAGTTCAAAAACGAACCATTTCTTTTTCTTAATTTGCACAGATGAAAAAAGCTAAATTTCTAGTGTTATTTTTGATAATTATTTCTTCATGCGGAGATAGCAATGACTACATTAGAAATGTTTATGTTGATGTTGAAATTGACTTAAGCCTTCCTGAATTTAGCCCACTAAACACAGTTGGAAACAGTATCTTTATTGAAGGTGGAAATAAAGGAATTATAATTTACAGATTTTCAAATTATGAATATAATATTTATGATAGGAATTGTAGTTACGAGCCCAATCTAGAGTGTTCTTATATTGACTCTATAAATTCAACAATTGCAATGTGCGGGTGTTGCTCATCAGCATTTCTTTTAGATCAAAATGGGGTTGCGGCTAATAGCCCTGCAGTACTTCCTTTAAAACAATACAATTACAGCTTGAACAACACACTGTTACATATTTTTAATTAGTACCTGTAATATTCGGGCTTATATGGACCTTCTACTTTCACTCCAATATAATCAGCTTGATCAGGCCTTAAGGTTTCTAGCTCAACACCAATTTTTTTCAAGTGAAGTCTTGCAACTTTTTCATCTAAATGTTTTGGTAACATATAGACTTTATTTTCATACTTGTCAGTATTTTCCCATAATTCAAGTTGTGCTAAAACTTGATTCGTAAAAGAATTTGACATTACAAATGATGGGTGTCCAGTAGCACAACCAAGATTTACTAATCGACCCTCAGCAAGTAAAATTATATCCTTGCCATTAACAGTATACATATCAACCTGAGGCTTAATTGTATTTTTAGTTTGTCCCCAATTATCATTTAGCCAAGCGACATCAATTTCATTATCAAAATGACCAATATTACAAACTATTACTTTATCTTTCATTGCTTCAAAATGATGCCCCTGAACAATATCTTTGTTTCCAGTAGTTGTTACTACTATATCAGCTTCAGAAACAACAGTTTCTAATCTTTTAACAGAAAATCCGTCCATAGCTGCTTGTAATGCACAAATTGGGTCAATTTCAGTAACAATTACTCGAGCTCCAGCTCCTCTAAGTGAAGCAGCAGACCCTTTTCCAACATCTCCATAACCAGCTACTACAGCAACCTTTCCTGCCATCATAATATCTGTAGCTCTTCTAATAGCATCGACAAGAGATTCTTTACATCCGTATTTATTATCAAACTTAGATTTTGTTACAGAGTCATTTATATTTATTGCTGGAAGAGTAAGTGTTCCTTTTTGCATACGTTCATAAAGCCTATGCACTCCAGTAGTGGTTTCTTCAGAAAGACCTTTAATTTCATCACACAATTGAGGATATCTGTCAAGTACCATATTGGTTAAATCACCCCCATCATCTAAAATCATATTTAGTGGCTTACCACCTTCAAATGCATGTAAAGTTTGTTCTATACACCAATCAAATTCTTCTTCATTCATTCCTTTCCATGCATAAACAGGAATTCCAGATTCAGCTATTGCTGCGGCTGCTTGATCCTGAGTAGAAAAAATATTACAAGAAGACCAACTAACCTCAGCTCCAAGATGAACAAGTGTTTCAATTAATACCGCCGTTTGAATAGTCATATGTAAACAGCCAGCAATTCTGGCTCCAGAAAGAGGTTTAGAGTCTCCATATTCTTCTCTAATAGACATTAAGCCTGGCATTTCAGCTTCAGCTAATTTTATTTCTTTTCTACCCCATTCTGCTAAGGTAATATCTTTAACTTTGTAACTCATCTTTATTTTTTTAGGGATGCAAATATACTAATTATATTATATTTCTACATGGGATTAGTGCTAATAAAAAGACAAGAAAATCATGTGCTTGGGATATGGGAAATCAAAGAAAATCTTGATGAAGCTATACAAGTATATAACAAGCCAATTCCTCTAAAACTCAAAAGTGAAAAACGCCAACTAGAATATATCTTAACTAGATTGCTATTACAACAAATTGATAAAGAATTAATCATATCATATAATCAATTTGGAGCACCAAAATTAAATGATGGTAGAAAGATTTCTATTTCACACTCAAGTGATTTAATTGCTGTAATCATCAGTGAAAAAAAAGCAGCTGTTGACATTGAGAAAATAAGTAATAAACCATTAAAAATAATACATAAATTTATCTCTAACAACGATAGTATTTTAGATAATAAGATGGAAGCTACATTGGCTTGGAGCGCAAAAGAAGCTATATACAAACTACATCAACGGGGAGAAATTGATTTCAAAAAAGATATTATTATTCAAAAAATTGACCCAAAAAAAAAACAAATCCACACAACATTTCAGAAAAAAAATCTTGTTTTAAACTTTCAAAAGATAAATAATCACTTTTTAGTGTATGTTTGTATCTAACAAAACAGATGAATTTATACACCAGCATATTAGAGAAAAAAGCAAAAGGAAAAAAACTTTTTGCAATACTTATCGATCCAGATAAGCAAAAAAACTCCGTCTTATCATTAATAGTTCAAAAAGCTAATGAAGCTAATGTAGATTATTTTTTTGTTGGAGGAAGTTTATTAACAAATGATAATCTAGATGAATGTATCAAAACAATAAAAAACAATTCTAATATTCCGGTTATTTTATTTCCAGGAAATGCAATGCAAATAAATAAAAATGCTGATGGAATTTTATTCCTATCCTTAATCTCAGGAAGAAATCCTGAGCTGTTAATTGGTAAGCAAGTAATTTCAGCACCTATTTTAAAACAAACTAGCTTAGAAGTTATTTCAACTGGCTACATGCTTATTGACAGTGGTAAGCCAACTACTGCAAGTTATATGAGTAATACTTTGCCAATTCCAAGAAATAAAAATGGTATTGCAACAAGTACAGCAATTGCAGGAGAATATCTAGGAATGAAATTAATCTATATGGACGGAGGTAGTGGAGCTGAAAAACCTATTGAAATTGACATGATTAAACAAGTGTCCAACCAAATAAATATTCCACTGATTGTTGGGGGTGGCATTTGCAATGCCCAAAAAGCAATTGATAATTGTAATGCTGGAGCAGATTTGATTGTTGTCGGTAATGCAATAGAAAAGAACGATGATCTTATTTTAGAAATTTCAAAAGCCGTACATTCTGTCTAAAAATGCTTGAAACACTAGCTGTTTTATTTTCGATCACTTACGTTGTCTTAGCTGCAAGAGAAAATATCTGGTGCTGGATAGCAGCAGCAATTAGCGTTGCTTTATATATATATATCTGCTATAATGCTAAATTATATGCCGAAACTGGCTTGCAAATTTTTTATTTTCTGATGGCAATCATTGGATATTTAAGTTGGAAAAGATTAAAAAGTAAAAATGATAATACTGAAATTAAAAAATCAGATATTATTGAACTTAAAATAAAACATCATTTTTTTATTATAATTCTTGGTGTGCTAATTTCATTTTTTCTAGGCTATGCACTATCCACATACACAGATGCAAAAATGCCACTTCTTGACTCATTTACTACAGTGTTTAGCGTTTTTGCAACAATTATGGTGGTTAAAAAGGTATTGGAAAATTGGTTGTATTTCATTGCTGTTGACATTGCTTCGATCTATCTTTATTACTCAAGAGATTTAGATCAAACTGCTATTCTATTTATGGTCTATACTTTAATCGCAATTTTTGGGTATTTTTATTGGATAAAGCTTACAAAAAAACATGACTAAATTTATTGTTTCTGGTCCAGAATGTAGTGGCAAAACCACTCTAGCACAAAATTTATCAAGTGAGTATAACCTTAAACTTGTAAGAGAATATGCAAGAGATTTTCTAAATAAAAATAAAAATTTTTATGAGTATAAGGACTTAATTGAAATCGCCAATCAACAGTATCTAGATGAAAAAAAATACAAATATGAAGAAAGGTGTATATGTGATACTGATCTAATTACTATTAAAATATGGTCTGAATTCAAGTATCAAAAATGTGACCCCTGGATTAAAGAAAAAATACACGAACAAGTTACAGAAAATAGAATTTACCTATTATGCAAACCTGACATTAAATGGAAATATGATCCTCAGAGAGAAAGCGAGCATAATCGTGATGAGATTTTTGACATCTTTCTAAAAGAAATTCAAGAACAAAATCAACCTTACGTTATAATTAAGGGAGATAAAAGATTTGATCAAGCAAAAAAATTTCTTGATGAAATAATAAACTGAGTTAAAATTAATTCTTTAGTTTTACATTATCTTTTATAGGGGTGCCTTAAAACAAGGGCTGAGATTATACCCATTGAACCTGGCTAGGTAATTCTAGCAAGGAATATGAACTGGTTAAAAACCAATTTCCCTAGAAAAGTTTTATTAATAATTTAAAATTACGAAAATGAAAAAATTAAACTTTCTAACTTTTGTTCTAATTTTCCCTTTATTTTTATATGGTCAATTAGATTCCATAACAATAAAAAAAACCTTAAAAGAAGTAAATGTTAATGCAATCAAAGCAAATAAAAAAACACCAGTTGCATTTACTGACCTTAAAAAAGAAGAAATTGAAAAATCAAATCTTGGACAAGACTTACCTTCTTTAATTTCATTAACACCTTCAATAGTAACAACTTCTGATGCTGGCGCTGGAATTGGTTACTCTGGTTTTAGAATAAGAGGTACAGACCCATCAAGAATTAATGTAACTATAAATGGCATTCCACTTAATGATTCAGAAAGTCAGGGTGTTTGGTGGGTAAATATGCCAGATTTCGCATCTTCTTTAGAAAATATTCAAATCCAGCGCGGGGTTGGAACGTCAACAAACGGGGCAGCAGCATTTGGAGCGAGTATAAATCTAAAAACAATTGGGATAAATAAATTGGCATATGCCAAATCCAATAATACAATTGGCTCATTTAATACTTTAAAAAATAATGTTGAACTTGGCACAGGTTTAATAAATAACAAATTCACTTTCGATACAAGAATTTCACAAATAACTTCAGATGGTTATATTGACAGAGCCTCATCTGATCTAAAATCTTTTTATCTTCAAGGAACTTATTTTGATGAAACATCAATTATAAAAGGAATAATTTTTTCTGGACATGAAAGAACATATCAAGCATGGAATGGAGTACCCTTAACATATCTTGACTCTAACAGAACATACAATAGCTATACTTATAAAAACGAAGTAGACAATTATAATCAAACACATTATCAACTACACTACACAAAGAATTTAAACCAAAAAACAAATTATAATATTGCAGCTCATTATACTCATGGAGAAGGATATTATGAACAAGAAAAATTAGATCAAAGTTTATCAGATTACAACTTATCTGATATTTTCATTGGTAATGACACTATTTTTACAACAGACCTAATAAGAAGAAAATGGCTAAATAATGATTTTGGTGGGCTAACATATTCATTAAATCATAAAATAAACAATATCGACTTAATTGTTGGTGGAGCCTATAATAAATATAGCGGTCAACATTATGGAAATATAATTTGGTCCGAATTTACAAGCAATGGAACTTTTGAACATGAGTACTACAGAAACATTGCTACAAAATATGACAATAATATTTTTGTTAAAGCTAATTATGCAGCTTCACAAAAAACATCTCTATTTATTGATATGCAATTAAGAAATATAGATTATGAGTTTAATGGAAATGACATAGATGGAAATATTGGGAAGCAAAATGTTGAGTTAGAATTCTTCAATCCCAAATTAGGTCTTACGCACATAATAAATAAAAATCAAATATTCTATGGCTCATACGCTGTGGCTAACAAAGAACCCAATAGAGCAGACTATGTAGAAAGCAGCCCAAATTCAAGACCTATTCATGAAACTCTTTATGACACAGAAGTTGGATATAAATATAGTGACAAATGGATGGTGCTAAATATTAATTTATTTAATATGAATTATGATAATCAACTTATCAAGACAGGAGAAATTAATGATGTTGGTTACTTTACAAGTAAAAATATTAAATCATCATATAGAAGAGGATTGGAAGTTGAAGGGTCGTATGAATTATCCAAAAAACTAAACATCAGTGGAAACCTAACTATTAGCGAAAATAAAGTTGATACTTTCACTCAATTTATTGACAATTGGGATACGTGGGGTCAATCACAAGTTATACATGAAAATACAGATTTAGCATTTTCACCTAAATTAATTTGGGCAGCGCAAGCCAATTATAAATTTAGTGATGATATATCTTTATTATTTAATTCTAAATATGTTGGAGAACAATTTATTGATAATACTTCATCAGATGAAAGAAAACTTGACGACTACCTTATTAGTAATTTACAAATAGATTATAAGTTTAATAGTTTTTTATTTAAAAATGCTAAAATTAGTTTCTTAATAAAGAACTTATTTGATGTTGAGTATGTGAGCAATGCTTGGATTTACAGATATATATCTAACTCATATGACCCAAGAAGTAGTGATGCTTACACTACTCTAGCTTCTGATGGAATTTATGACATGGCAGGTTATTTTCCTCAGGCAAAAAGAAATTATTTATTAGGCATAACTCTTGAATTCTAAGATTTACAATTAATCAAGAATATTAAATTACTTTTTTCGTAGCTTTGTTGAAATAATAATTTCATGGAATACAATACCGCCAGAGATCATCTCATTTTACCTGAATATGGAAGACATGTCCAAAAAATGGTAGAACATGCAACTAATATAAAAGACAAAGAAGAAAGAAATAAATGCGTCAACGCTATTATAAATTTTATGGGTCAAATGAATCCACAACTTAGAGACCTTAAAGAATTTAATCATAAATTATGGGACCACCTCTTTATAATGTCTCAGTTTCAATTAGATGCTGATTCTCCATACCCTCTTCCAGAAATTAAAAAACTGGAAGAAAAACCAGATAAAATGGATTATCCTAAAAACAAGATTAAATTTCCTTTTTACGGAGCAGCTCTTGAAAATATGATTAGATATGCTGTTGACCAAAAAGATGGAAGGGATAAGGAAATCATGACGGGTATGATAGCTAACCACATGAAAAAATCTTATTTATTATTTAACAAACATTCTGTTAGTAACGATACTATCATTTTACATCTCAATCAGCTATCAAATAACAAGCTAAAACTTCCAGCTGATTTTGAATTTATACGATCATCTTCTGTTATAAATAAAAATCCAAAAAATTATAAAAAGAAGTTTAAGAAAAAAAGATAAATGACAACTTTTAAAGTTCAAGGAGGAAATAAATTAAAGGGAGAAATAAAACCACAGGGGGCAAAAAATGAGGCTCTTCAAATATTATGTGCAGTTCTTTTAACTGACCAAGAAGTTATTATCGAAAACGTTCCAGATATTAGAGATGTAAACATATTAATTAACTTGCTTAGAGATTTAGAGGTTGAAGTTGATAAAATAAAAGATGAAACATATAGATTTAAGGCAAAAGAAATCAATATTAACTACTTAGCTAGTGATGAATATAAAAAGAAAAGTAGCTCGATAAGAGGATCTATAATGATGATTGGCCCTCTTCTTGCCAGATATGGCAAAGGGTTTATTCCAAGACCGGGAGGAGATAAAATTGGGCGTAGACGATTAGATACACATTTTAATGGATTTAAAAACTTGGGAGCTGATTTTTCATATGACAAAAAAGAAGGGTATTATGAGGTAACCGCAAAAGAACTTAAAGGAACTTATATGTTACTTGAAGAAGCTTCAGTAACAGGAACTGCTAATATAATTATGACTGCTGTATTAGCAAAAGGTGAAACTACAATTTACAATGCTGCATGTGAGCCTTACCTGCAGCAACTTTGCAAAATGTTAAATAGTATGGGGGCTCAAATTAGTGGTATAGGGTCAAACCTAATTTCAATAAATGGAGTGCAAAAATTAAATGGATGTACTCATAGAATCCTTCCAGACATGATTGAAATTGGAAGTTTTATTGGTTTAGCTGCTATTACAAAATCAGAAATCACAATAAAAGATGTTTCTTATGATAACCTTGGAATTATACCAGATACATTTAGAAAATTAGGTATTAAAATAAAAAGGCAAGGTGATGATATTTTTATCCCTTCTCAAGAAAATTATTCTATTGAAAATTTTATTGACGGTTCTATTTTAACTATTGCTGATGCTCCTTGGCCTGGATTTACTCCTGATTTATTAAGTATAATCTTAGTTGTTGCTTCTCAAGCAAATGGAAGTGTTTTAATTCATCAAAAAATGTTCGAATCAAGATTATTCTTTGTTGATAAACTAATTGATATGGGTGCTCAAATAATACTTTGCGATCCACATCGAGCAACAGTAATAGGATTAAATCAACGTTCTAAATTCAAAGCTACAACTATGGTTTCTCCAGACATTAGAGCTGGGGTTTCACTTTTAATTGCTGCTCTTGCAGCTGATGGGGAAAGCACAATACACAATGTTGAGCAAATTGATAGAGGATATCAATATATTGACAAAAGACTAAATGCTTTGGGAGCAAAAATTACAAGAGTAAATTAGTTTTATGTTTAAAAAATTATTTCTATTAATTTTCTTATCCTCTATTTCTTTTATCTCATTTAGCCAAAAATCTGGAATTAACATTGGAGACAAAGCATTAAATCTTAATTACAACAATCCAAATGGTGAAGAAATGTCATTGTCAGACATAAAAAACAAATTAGTTCTCATTGATTTTTGGGCCTCGTGGTGTAGACCTTGTAGGATAGAAAACCCTAATTTAGTCGATGTCTATAGAAAATATTATAAAACAAAATTTAAAGAAGGTAATGGGTTTGAAATTTATAGTCTATCTCTTGATAAAAATAAGGATGCCTGGTTAAAGGCAATTAACCAAGATCAATTGTTTTGGGAATATCATGTATCTGATTTAGGAGGTTGGCAATCTGAAGGTTCTGAAAAATATAATATTAGAAGTATTCCTTCAAATGTCCTTATTAATGGCAAGGGAATCATAATAGCAAAAAATCTAAAAGGACCTGCCTTACATAGATTTTTAGAGTCTCAAAAAAAATAACTGTCAATTTGTCTTCTTTAATAAGAATGGCAAACTTATTGCAATAGAAAGTTGTTAGAATAAAACAAAGAAATTTATGACTGCCAAAAAGAAATCAGTAAAAGGAAAGCAGAAAAAAAATGAATCCTCTAAAAATGAGGAAAAAGCAATTAGTTTAAAGGAACAATTATCTATAGAAAAGGATAAAAACTTAAGATTATTTGCTGAGTTTGATAACTTTAGAAAAAGAACTGCTAAAGAAAGAATAGAACTCTTTGGTACAGCAAGTCAGGACATTATGACTTCATTACTGCCAATACTTGATAATTTTGAGAGAGCTTTTAAGGCGAATCCACCAAAGGAGGGGGATGGAATACTTTTAATCTACAATCAATTAAAATCAGAATTAGAAAAGAAAGGATTAAAAGAAATGGACAATCCAATTGGCAAGGAATTAGACACTGATTTTCATGAAGCAATTACTAATATTCCTACTAAAAATAAAAAAGAAAAAGGTAAAATTGTTGACGTTATAGAAAAAGGCTATTTACTTTCAAATAAAGTTATTAGATATTCAAAAGTTGTAGTCGCAAACTAATTTAATTATGGCTAAGAGAGACTATTATGATGTATTAGGGGTTAGTAAAAGTGCTGACAACAAAGAAATTAAAAAAGCTTATCGAAAAATAGCAATTAAATTTCATCCTGATAAAAATCCAGGAAATAAAGAGGCTGAAGAAAAATTCAAAGAGGCGGCTGAAGCTTATGAAGTTTTAAGCAACAACGAAAAAAGACAGAGATATGATCAGTTTGGTCATGCTGGAATGAAAGGAAGTGCTGGAGGATTTGGCGGTGGAATGAATATGGAAGATATTTTTAGCCAGTTTGGTGATATCTTTGGTGGTGGATTTGGTGGATTTGGTGGAGGAAGAAGAGTTGTTAAAGGAACTAATCTCAGAATAAGACTTTCGTTAACACTTAAAGAAATTTTAGAAGGTGTAGATAAAAAAATCAAAGTTAACAGATTAGTACAAGCAAAGGGTGTTACATATGACACATGCAGAACTTGCAATGGTCAAGGTCAAGTAACTAGAGTAAGTAACACAATTTTAGGGCAAATGCAAACATCTACAACATGTGGTGTTTGTAATGGTGCTGGAAAATCAATTAAAGACAGGCCAAGTGGTAGTGATTCAAACGGAATGGTTAAAGAACAAGAAACTGTCAAAATAACTATCCCACCTGGTGTTGAAGATGATATGCAGCTTAAAGTTAGTGGTAAAGGAAATGCAGCCCCTTTTGAAGGGATTAATGGAGATCTCCTTGTTTTAATTTCGGTTGAGGAACATGAGTCTTTGATAAGAGATGGTAAAAATTTACATTATGATCACTACATAAGTTTTGCTGATGCTGCTCTAGGAACTACTAGTCAAATTCCTACTGTAAATGGAAAAGTTAAAATTAAAATTGAAAAAGGTATTCAAAGTGGGAAAATTTTAAGATTAAAATCTCAAGGACTACCATCAGTTAATAGTTACGGAACAGGAGATTTACTAGTTCATATAAATCTTTGGACACCTCAAAATATAAGTTCAGATGAAAAGAAGTTTTTTGAAAAAGCTCAAAAATCTAAAAACTTTCAACCACAACCATCAAAAAGTGATAAATCATTCTTTGACAGAGTTAAAGAAATGTTTAGCTAAATGAAAGACATTTTACTTTCTGCTGAAAATGTTATTAAAAAGTACGGTGATTACACTGCATTAGATAACGCAAATATTTCAGTTCCAAAATCAAGTATTTATGGCTTACTAGGTCCTAACGGAGCAGGTAAGACTACACTTATGCGAATTATCAATCAAATTACTGCTCCTGATAGTGGTATGGTTACATTTGAAGGGGAAACCTTAAATAAAAAGCATATTAAAGAAATAGGCTATCTTCCAGAAGAAAGAGGTTTATATAAAAAAATGAAAGTTGGAGAACAAGCTCTTTATTTAGCTCAACTTAAAGGGATGTCATATAATGAAGCTATTCAAAAACTTAGAATCTGGTTTGAAAGATTAGAAATCTCCAGTTGGTGGAATAAGAAAGTAGAAGAATTATCAAAAGGAATGGCGCAAAAAATACAGTTTGTTGTGACTGTAATTCATCAACCTAAACTTTTAATATTTGATGAACCATTTAGTGGATTTGATCCAATTAATGCTTCTATAATTAGAGATGAAATTATTAATTTAAGAAATAATGGAACTACTATTATTTTTTCTACTCATAGAATGGAATCTGTAGAAGAAATTTGTGATCATATAGCCCTAATAAATAATTCCAAAACAATACTGGAAGGGCCAATCGAAAAAATTAAAAATGATTTTAAAGATGATAGCTATGAAATAATTCTGGATACAAATCATCTAACAACATCAGAAAGTTTCAATATTGTATCTAATCTTGAGAATAAATTTAATATCAAAATCAACGACAGTTCTGAAATTCGAAACATACTAAACTTTATCAACAAAAATCATAACATCATATCTTTTAAAAAGAATTTAGCTACTATAGAGGATATTTTTATAAAATCTGTTGGGAAATGAATAAGACATTTTTAATAATAAAGCGAGAATTTCTAGTAAGAGTCAAGAAAAAATCATTCATTATCATGACATTGCTTGCTCCAATATTAATGGCAAGTTTAATTATCGTTCCTGTGCTAGTTACAGACTCTGGACAGCAAAAAAGATTAATTGGAATTTATGAAAACACAACAAGCTTTGCAAAAGAAATAGAAGATTCTGAAAATATTCATTTTACGGTTTTTGATAATATGCAAATGGATGAGTTTATAAAGGATCCTGAAGGCTCAAACTACTATGCACTACTTAAAATTGAGAATGATTCCTATTCCATTTATTCTAACCAGCAAGTAGCTTTAAATCTAAGAAAATCTATTGAAAAGCAATTAGAACAAATATCTGAAAGAAATAAACTAAAACAAGCAGGTATTAATTTAGAAATTATTGAACAGGCTAAAACAAATATTAATATTGAAACTAAAATAATAACTAGCGAAGGAAACACAACATCATCAAGCACTGAAGCAAGTATTGGTATTGGTTTTATAACAGGAATACTAATATACATGTTCATTTTCATGTATGGAACCATGGTGATGAGAGGGGTAATCGAAGAAAAAACAAATAGAATTGTTGAAATAATTATTTCTTCTGTGAAGCCATTTCAATTAATGATAGGAAAAATTTTAGGTGTAGCTCTTGTTGGTTTAACTCAATTTATTTTGTGGATAGTATTAACAATTATTATTTCATCAATTGCTGAAATTATATTTTTTAACACTACTGAAATAACTAATAATTTAGACTCCGTAGATCAATCTGTTATATTAAATGAATTTACTCGACTTACGGGAGGAATAAATTTGATGTTAATATTTGTTTCATTTTTATTTTATTTCCTATTTGGATATCTTATGTATAGTGCTCTTTTTGCTGCCGTTGGATCTGCTGTAGATGCTGAAGCAGACACTCAGCAATTCATGTTACCAATAACTATTCCATTAATTTTTTCATTTATACTAATTCAACCGGTAATGGATAATCCTGATGGTATTCTTGCTTTTTGGTTGTCAATAATTCCTTTGACCCTCACCTAATTATTAATGATGGCAAGACTTCCTTTTGGAGTTGAGAGTTGGCAATTACTTTTATCTATGATATTATTAATACTTGGTTTCATTTTCACAACATTCATTGCAGGAAAGATTTATAGGACAGGAATACTCATGTATGGCAAGAAAATTTCATATAAGGAACTGTGGAAGTGGCTCACCTATAAAGGGTAAAAAGCATAAATTACTTGAAAATCACGCTTTTTTCACTCATTTTACATCAAATTTTAGCTTTTTTCAACCACTTTTTTAAAGTTATAAATATTTGATTTTCAGTATTTTAAACGCGATACACACAATTTAATGTTAAAAAAGTGGGCATTCTATAAGGCTTGTTTAAATAGAGTATTTTATCTTTGCCGAGTATTAACTAATAAATTTATTATAATGAAAAAAAATTTACAAACAATATTAGTAGTTGCATTAGGTCTTCTAACTACTGTATCTTATGCTCAAGACTGGGGTATCGACTCTAGAACGAGAATAGATATGAGTGGAAATGGAGATGAAATGTCTACTGCCCAAAGAGCAACTTTAAGTGCTAACTGGGGTGGTTCTGACTGGGGTGTTCATTTAAGTACAGACGTTAACTATACTGTATCTGACGTGGATCCTGCAGCTCAACCTGTTATTGCTGTTTACGAAGCTTATGCTTCTACAAACCTATTCGGTTTTGCTAGTATGACTGCTGGACGTCAGGCATTAGAGTATGGATCTGGAACATGGATCGCTAAAAATGACTGGAACGCTAACAGAAATACTGTAGATGGTATGACATTTGACATCAACAATGACTTTGTTGGACTAGACTTAGGTATAGCTCAAAGAGACAATGGTGATGGATCTTCAATGTTAGACGCAATGTGGTTAAATGCTTCTAAGTCTTCTGGAGACTGGAGTGTTAACTTACTATATGCTGATTTCATGCAAGTAGGAGAAGCTAATGAGCCTGTTACTTTACTTTATGGTGCTGAAGGTGTAGACGCACAAGCTATGGGACTTGACTTTGCATACAGTGCAATGGGAGGTTCTTTAGATCTTAACGTAAGCTACAACACTTTAACAATGGGTGACATGGAAATGGACATGATGGATATTTCTGGTACTTACAGCGTAAATGATGACATGTCAATTATGGCAGGTAGAGCATCTTACGGTGAAAATGGATTCGGTGACCTACTTGGTTTAGGTAACAGAGGAAATTATGGTGCTGGTAACTCATGGTTATCTCATGGTAACATTGGTCACTTAGGTGCTAATGAAGAAAACATGTATGTAGGAGGTTCTTACAGCATGGGTGACTTTACTCTTTCTGCTGCTGTTCACAACGTAACAAACACTGAGGATGACTCATATGAAAGAGCTGCTACTGAAGTTTCTGTTGGATACACATTAAGTGATAATGCTTCATTATCATACAAAATGGTTTCTGATGATATGGGAACTGGTGCAGATGACAACTACAACTGGTTAACTTTAACTGTTACTCCGTAATTAGTTAAAAATATAACTTAGAAAAAGAGCTGCTTTTTGCAGCTCTTTTTTTTATATCTACTCTAGCAATTAACAATAAGGTGTTAAGAAAAGTTACTATTTTAATAGTTCAATAGAAATACCTTTATTATCTTGCGGCCAATATTAATATTAAATTTTTTAAAATGAAAAAAGTATTTTTTACAGCAGCACTAGCAATGACTACATTATTTGCTTCTGCTCAATTCATGGTTGTTACAACTGTTTCTGAAGCATCAGATGAAGCTGAAAATGGCTTTGAAATGGAACAACTAACAGATAAAATTGGATTAGGATACATGCTTAATGACAATTTTACTATTGGTGTTCAGAGAACTGGTGAAGATGAAAATGGTGACACTACATATGATATGTGGGCTAGATACAACTTTGGTGGTGATATGGATGGAATTTGGGCAGTTGTTTCAGCTCCATCTGAAGAAGCTAGCGATAACCTTAATGTTGGCATAGGTTACTCATTAAACATTTGGAATGCAGTTTATGTAGAACCTAGCTTTACAATGTCAATGGCTGATGACAACGATGACGAAGGAACTCTTAATCTAGGATTAGCTTGGAGATTCTAAGAAATTAATTGTAATAAAAAAACCACCTTTCAGGTGGTTTTTTTTTATCTATTTTTGAAGGAGCTCTTTAATTTGATTAGTCGCAGCATTAAAGCCTGCAGTATTATTCCCACCAGCAACTGCAAAATGTGGTTGTCCTCCACCAGAGCCTGATATTTTATCGCAAATTATTTTGATTATCTTTTGAGCATTAAAATGTTCCGATATAAGATTATCTGAAATAAATAAACCAACATTTATTTTTTCATCAGAAATAACTCCTATAAAAGCAACAATATTTTCTTTACCCTTAAGTACAAATGAAATGTCTTTTAAATTTTTTGGATTAATATTTAAATTGTCATAAATAAAACAAATATTACCATATTTTTCAGAGCTTGAAATCAAATCATTGAGCTGATTAGAAAGAAATTCTTTTTCTAATCTATTATTTTTATCTTCTAGAGTCTTATTTTCTATTAACAATTTATTAATCGCATGGTTTAAGTCTTTAGTTTTTAATATAGATTCAAATTCTTTTATTCTACTGTAAGAATTATTTAATAAATCAAATGCTGATGCTCCTGTTTTAACTTCGATTCTTCTTATACCTGAAGCAACAGATGATTCGGAAATTATTTTAAATAAACCAATTTCACTAGTAGAAGTAACATGTGTACCTCCGCATAACTCTAAAGAATCTCCAAATTTTATTACCCTTACATTATCACCATACTTTTCTCCAAATAGCATGAGAGCTCCCATATTCTTAGCATCATTAATAGAAACATTTAATTTTTCCTGAAGAGGAATATTTTGAAATATCATTTCAGCAATATCAACTTCAATTTTATCAAGAATATCATTTGATAATGGACTATGATGTGAAAAATCAAATCTAAAATAATTATCACTAACAAGAGATCCTTTCTGTATTACATGATCTCCAAGATTTTTTCTAAGTTGGTAATGTAATAAATGTGTAGCGCTGTGGTTTCTTGAAATAGATTGTCTTCTATCAATATTTATTTTTGCCTCACATAACTCTTTCAGATCTTTAGGTAAATTCTCAGTAATATGACATATTAAATTATTCTCTTTTTTGACATCAATAATTTCTATCTTATTTCCACTGTATTCCAAAGTACCATTATCGCCTACCTGACCTCCACTTTCAGCATAGAATGGAGTTTCTTCTAACACTATATGATATTTAATTTTATTCTTATTTTCTATAATTCGGTATCTTGAAATTCTTGTTTTTACTTGATATGTTTCATATCCAACAAAATCCTCATTGGCGTCATCAATAACAATTATCCACTCTCCTGTTTCAACATTTGCGGAATTTTTTGACCTATTTTTTTGTTTTTCCATTTCTTGAATGAATCCGACTTCATCAAATTTAATCTTCTTTTCTTGAAGAATAAGAGATGTAAGATCTTTTGGAAAACCATAAGTGTCATATAATTCAAAAACATCTGCTCCTGAAACTATTTTATTTTCAGAAATCACAGAATCAAGTCTTTTGAGACCTGAATCAAGAGTTTTTAAAAAAGATATTTCTTCTTGTTTAATTACATCAACAATTAAGGCTTTTTGAGCATTTAACTCAGAATAGTGATTGCCTAAAATATCATTTAGAATATCTACAAGCTTATGTATAAAGGGATCTTTTAAGTTTAAAAAAGTATATGCATATCTAATTGCTCTTCTTAAAATTCGTCTAATAACATATCCAGCTTTTACATTAGATGGCAGCTGGCCATCAGCAATAGAAAAGGCTACAGCTCTTATATGGTCAGAAATAACCCTCATTGCTATATCTGATTCTTCATTATTACCGTAATTAATATTCGAAATGCTAGAGATTTCAGAAATTAAAGGTTGAAATAAATCGGTATCATAATTAGATTTAACATTTTGCATAATCATGCATAATCGCTCAAAACCCATACCAGTATCTACTTGGGTTTTGGATAGCTTCTCTAAAGAACCGTCCTTTTTTCTATTGTATTGCATAAAAACAAGATTCCAGATCTCTATTACTTCAGGATGATCTTTATTTACCAAATCTTTTCCTTTTACGCTTTCTATTTCAGCATTTGATCTATTATCATAATGTATTTCAGAACAAGGACCACAAGGACCAATTTCTCCCATCTCCCAAAAGTTATCCTTTTTATTTGCAAATAATATTTTTTCTTTGGGCAAATATTTTGTCCAAAAATTATAAGAATCAACATCTTTTACAAGACTTTCATTTTCATCACCTTCAAAAACAGTAACGTAAATCCTATCAATTTCAATATTACATTTTTTGATAAGAAATTCCCATGCCAAATCAATTGCTTTTTCTTTTGAATAATCCCCAAAAGACCAATTACCCAACATCTCAAACATAGTATGATGATAAGTATCATGTCCAACTTCGTCTAAATCATTATGCTTTCCTGAAACTCTTAGGCACTTTTGAGAATTTGTAACCTTGGAAAATTCAGGAGTATCAATTGATAAAAAAAAATTCTTAAATTGATTCATACCTGCATTTGTAAACATTAATGTTGGGTCATTATTAATTACAATTGGTGCAGAATCTAGAATTTTGTGATTATTATCCTGAAAAAACTCTAAAAACATTTGTCTAATTTGATGAGATTTCATGAAAAGCTTTTTAAAGTTATAGATTAGTTACAGGTTATAAATCAATATTTTATAATAGAATATGTAGTGTAATATTACTAAATTTGCGCTAATTTAGATAATATGCCAAAGATAAAATATTATTACGACACTAAAAGCTTAAGTTACAAGCCAATTGAATCGACTGGCGTTGATAAATTTAAAAGTTTTATTGTTTATTTTACTTCAAGTGGGATATTAGCATTTTTTATTCTTTTAATTTTCTTTCAATTCTTTGATAGCCCCAAAGAAAAAAGATTAAAAAATGAAATTAATAATTTAACATCTCAATATGAAATTATAAATAATAATCTTGAACAAATTGAGCTTGTTCTTGATAATATTCAACAAAGAGATGATAATATATACAGAACCATTTTTGAGGCAGATCCAATCCCAACAAGCATAAGAAAACAAGGATTTGGCGGGGTAAACAGATATAAAAAACTTAGTGGCTACTCAAACTCTGATTTAATTATCAATACAACAAAAAAAATTGACCAGCTGACCAAACAGCTATATTTACAGTCAAAATCATTTGATGAGGTTATTGATTTGGCTAAAAATAAATCTAAGATGCTTGCTTCAATTCCTGCTATTCAACCCGTTGCAAATAAAGATTTAAAAAGAATGGCAAGTGGTTATGGATACAGAATTCATCCAATATATAAAACAAGAAAAATGCATTACGGAATGGATTTTTCTGCTAAAGTAGGCACTGAAATTTATGCAACAGGTGATGGTGTAGTCTCAAAAGTAAAAAGAAGTAAAAGAGGTTACGGAAATTATGTTAAAATAAATCACGGCTTTGGATATGAAACATTGTATGCGCATATGTCAAAATACATTGTTAAAAAAGGGCAAAAAGTAAAGAGAGGGGAGGTTATTGGATATGTGGGTAATACTGGAATATCAACTGCTCCTCACCTACATTATGAAGTACGCAAAGACAATAAAAAAATTAATCCAGTTAATTTTTATTATAATGACTTATCACCTGAAGAGTATGAAAAAATGCTTGAACTTTCTTCTCAATACAACCAATCATTTGATTAAATGAGTGTTTTAAGAAAAGAACCAGAAAAATTATTTTATCAAATAGGTGAAGTAGCTAATGAATTAGGAGTAAATGTCTCTCTAATCAGATTTTGGGAAAAAGAATTTGATATTATTAAACCAAAAAAAAACAAAAAAGGTAATAGGCTGTTCTCTAAAAAAGATTTTGACAATTTAAAAACAATTTACTTCCTAGTTAAAGAGAAAGGCTACACACTGGATGGAGCAAAAAAGAAAATAAAAGAAAATAAAAATGATAATACAGATCATCTAAGCATTGTTCGTAAGCTTAAAGATATCAGAAAATTTCTAGTAGAATTGAAAGAGCAATTATAATATGGATGCTCATGAAAAAGAAAAAGTCAAAATTAAATTGATTGAAGAAATAAACTCAACTTCAGAAAAAATCAATAAATATAAAGAGTTAAGTAAACCAATTGCCCCAGAAAATTCAATAGGAAGAATTAGCAGAATGGATGCTATAAATAATAAGAGCGTCATAGAGGCTGCTCTTAGAGAGTCAGAATTCAAATTAAATCAGCTTCAAAAAATTAGATCTAAAATTGACACAAAAGATTTTGGAATTTGTAAGAGTTGTAAATCACCAATTCCTTTTGGCAGATTAATGATTAGACCAGAAAGTCAATTATGCATTAATTGTGCTCAATAGTTTATGAAAAAAATATATTTAATATTTAGATATGTAAAATATCTTATAAAATCAAAAAACGAATATTTTATTCACTCACCATTTGTATTTAATTTTTTAACAAAAGTTATTTACCAAAAAGACGTTTCAAATATTACTGATGATATTGAAGAATTAAGAAAAAGCCTACAAAAAAATAACGATTATATCAATATAACTGACTTTGGTGCTGGTAGTAAAATTAACAGTAAACGTAAAAGAAAAATTAAAGATATTGCTAAAAATTCATCTAAAAACAAAAAATATGGACAACTACTTTTTAGAATTGTAAATCATTTTAAGCCAAAAAATATATATGAGCTAGGCACTTCTTTTGGTATTAGTACGCTATACCTACATAAAGGCAATTCTAAAGCAGAAATAAAGACATTTGAAGGCTGCAAAGAAACTGGAAAAATAGCAATGAGTAGTTTTAAAAATTTTAAAACAAATAAAATAGATTTAATTATAGGCGATTTTAAAAATACATTTGAAAAAAATATAATTAAAAATCAAAAAATTGATTTTGCATTTATTGACGGTAATCATCAAGAAAAAGCTACCATTAATTATTTTGAAACAATTATAAAATACAGTAATAATAAAACAATTATTATTTTTGATGACATACATTGGTCTAAAGGAATGGAAAATGCATGGAATTATATAAAAAAATCAAAAAACACGTCTCTAACAATTGATCTTTTTTTTATTGGGATAGTATTTTTAGATCCTAACTTGAGTAAAGAAAACTATATAATAAGATTCTAACATATGAAAATATATACTAAAAATGGTGATAAAGGGGAAACTCAACTATTAGGAGGAACAAAAGTTTCTAAAGATAATATTAGATTAAAATCTTATGGAAGTGTTGATGAACTAAATGCATATATTGGCCATATATTTGATCATAATATCGATGAAAAGACAAACAACTTTACATTAATGATTCAAAATAGGTTATTTGATTTAGGAAGTAATATTGCTTATGATCAGAAAAACAAAATGGTTTCGATTCAAAAAATTGATCAGAATGATGTTAATGAAATTGAAAAAGAAATCGATAGAATGGAAGACACACTACCCAGCCTTACAAATTTTATTCTACCCTCAGGCCATAAAACAAGCTCTCTGTGCCATATTGCAAGAACAATTTGTAGAAGAGCTGAAAGAAATCTAGTTGAGTTAAATACTAAAGAAGAGGTTGAAGAAATAAATATTAAGTTCTTAAATAGATTATCCGATTACCTTTTCGTGCTCAGCAGATATATATTAGTAATTAACAAGATCGATGAGGTTTTGTGGCAAAAAAAGTCCTAAAAATTAGTATAATTAACTAAAAAATATACTTTTGCAAAAAAAAAGTAGTTATGTATTGGACATTAGAACTAGCATCAAAATTAGAAGATGCACCTTGGCCTGCAACTAAAGACGAATTAATTGATTTTGCTATAAGATCTGGTGCTCCCATGGAAGTTGTTGAGAATCTTCAAGAACTAGTGGAGGATGAGCCAGGAATGCAATGGGAGACTATTGAAGATATATGGCCAGACTACCCATCAAAAGAAGATTTTTTCTTTAATGAAGAAGAATACTAATTTTTACCCTTTTTCACACCTATTTTCTTTTGTTTACTATTTATAAGAACTACCTTTGTTTTATTATAAATAAAATCAATGGCTGGAATATTTAATGTTATAAGTAAATTATTTGGAAACAAATATGATAAAGACATAAAAAAAATCAGACCTACTCTTGACTTAATTCATCAAGAGCATCAAAAACTTTCTTCTTTAAATAATGATGAATTAAGAGAACAAACTCAGATTCTAAAAAATAAGATTAATGATTTTATCAAAACTGAAAGAGAAGAAATTCAAAATCTCAAAAATGATTCTAATAAAGAATCGATTTCTGCTAAAGAAAAAGAACTATTATATCAAAAAATAGACACTCTTGAAAATACGATTGTTGAAAAAATTGAAGAGATTTTAAATAACATTTTACCTACTGCTTTTGCCGTTGTCAAGGAAACTGCCCAAAGGTTTTCAAAAAATACTGAGATTGTAGTAGAGGCTAATGAATTTGATGTACTTCTGGCTTCTAAAAAAGATTTTGTTTCAATTAAAAACAATCAAGCCATTTATAAAAATTCTTGGGATGCTGCTGGAAGTGATATCACATGGGATATGGTTCATTATGATGTGCAACTAATTGGAGGGGTGGTTCTTCATGAAGGTAAAATTGCAGAAATGCAAACAGGTGAAGGAAAAACCTTAGTTGCTACCCTACCGGTTTATTTAAACGCATTAACTGAACTTGGAGTTCATCTTGTTACGGTAAATAATTATTTAGCAAAGAGAGATAGTGAATGGATGGGGCCATTATTTCAATTTCATGGTTTAAGTGTTGATTGTATTGATAATCACCAACCCAACTCCGAAGAAAGAAGACAAGCCTATTTAGCAGATATTACTTACGGTACAAATAATGAATTTGGATTTGATTATTTGAGAGATAATATGGCCAAAAGACCTTTAGATCTAGTTCAAAGAAAATTACATTATTCAATTGTTGATGAAGTAGATTCTGTATTAATTGATGATGCTAGGACCCCTTTAATCATTTCAGGACCTACTCCTCAGGGAGATGTTCACGAGTATAATGAGCTCAAACATAAAATCGATCAATTAGCAAAAGTTCAACAAAAATATGTTTCGTCAATTTTATCGGATGCAAAAAAATACTTTAAAGAAGGTGATAAAGAAAAAGGTGGATTCAATTTATTTAGAGCTTACAGAGGTTTACCAAAAAACAAGGCGTTAATTAAATTTCTAAGTGAAGAAGGTATAAAAACTCAGCTTCAAAAAACTGAAAATTATTATATGCAAGATCAAAATAAAGAAATGCATATAATTGATGAAGAACTATATTTTGTTATTGATGAAAAAAACAATCAAATTGAATTAACCGAAAAAGGGTTAAATCTCATGACAACATCAATTGAAGATAAAGATTTCTTTATTCTTCCTGATGTTGGCAAGGAAATTGCTGATATTGAGAAGTCTAATTCTAATGATCAAGATAAAGCAGTTGAAAAAGAATCATTATTAAGAAACTTTTCTATTAAAAGTGAAAGAATTCATACAGTTAATCAATTATTAAAAGCATATACTTTATTTGAAAAAGATGTTGAATATGTAGTAATGGACAACAAAGTTAAAATAGTTGATGAACAGACTGGAAGAATAATGGAAGGAAGAAGGTATTCTGATGGTTTACACCAAGCAATAGAAGCAAAAGAAAATGTTAAAATTGAGGCAGCAACACAAACATATGCTACAGTTACATTGCAAAATTATTTCAGGATGTATAATAAAATCTCTGGTATGACTGGAACAGCAGAAACTGAAGCTGGTGAATTTTGGGAGATTTACAAACTAGATGTTGTATCAATACCTACAAATAGACCCATACAAAGAGATGATAAAGACGACCTAGTATATAAAACAAATAGAGAAAAATACAATGCTGTAATTGATGATATAGATCAAATGAGTCAACAAGGCAGACCTGTTCTAGTGGGAACAACTTCAGTTGAAATATCAGAACTTCTAAGTACAATCTTAAGAAAAAGAGGAATTAAACACAATGTGTTAAATGCTAAACTACATCAAAGAGAGGCTGATATTGTTGCAGAAGCTGGTATTAAGAGTGCAGTCACAATTGCTACAAATATGGCAGGTAGAGGAACTGATATCAAACTATCACAAGAGGTTAAAGATGCAGGTGGATTAGCCATTATTGGAACTGAACGACATGATTCTAGAAGGGTAGACCGTCAATTACGAGGAAGGGCTGGAAGACAAGGAGACCCTGGTTCCTCACAATTCTATGTTTCATTAGAAGATAATTTGATGAGGCTATTTGGATCTGACAGAATAGCTAAATTAATGGATAGAATGGGTCTTGAAGAAGGAGAAGTGATTCAACATTCTATGGTAAGTAAATCAATAGAAAGAGCTCAGAAAAAAGTAGAAGAAAACAATTTTGGAATAAGAAAAAGACTTCTTGAATACGATGATGTAATGAATCAACAAAGAGAAGTTATTTACAAAAAAAGAAGAAATGCGTTATATGGTGACAGAATCTCTCTAGATATATCTAACAGTATTTATGATACATGTGAAAGTATTGTAAGTGAAAACCACGAAGCTAAAGATTTTGAATCATACAAACTAGATTTAATAAGGGTGTTATCTGTAAATAGTCCGTTCACTGAAGAAGAATTTAAATCTTTAAATATTAATGAAATCACAGAGGTAACATTTGAAAAATGTTATGAAAATTATAATATCAAATCAAATACAATTGCAAAGCAAGCCTATCCCGTAATTAAAGATGTTTTTGAAAAACAGGGGGCAACGTATGAAAACATTGTAATTCCTTTTACTGATGGAATGAAGACACTACAAGTTGTGACAAATCTTAAAGAAGCAGTAGATTCTCAAGGAAAAAACATTCCTGAATCTATTGAAAAAAGTGTGACACTAGCAATAATTGATAATATTTGGAAGGATCATTTAAGAGAAATGGATGACTTAAAACAATCCGTACAAAATGCAGTCTATGAACAAAAAGACCCTCTATTAATTTACAAATTTGAATCATTTAATTTATTTAAAGAACTAATTGAAAAAATAAATAAAGAAATTGTTTCTTTTCTACTCAAATCTGGTCTTCCTTCATCATCTGAACAAATAACTGAAGAAAAAAATGTGAGTTCTAATGATAATTTACAAACAAGTAGACCAGAAAATACTACAAATAATAATAGTCCTAAAGAACAAAAACCACAAAGAGTTCAACCAGTAAGAGTTGAACAAAAAGCTGGAAGAAATGAAAAAGTAACAATTACCAACGGGAAAGAAACCAAAGAGTTAAAATGGAAAAAAGCAAGGCCACTAGTTGAAAGTGGCAAATGGACAAGGGTGTAAATTATCTCTAATATCTACTTTAAATATCTAAAATCGTGATTGTTTTTTATTTTCTGTAGTACATTATAAATTAACAAAATAACATTTTTCACATCTATTTTACTAACTGACTCTACAGTAGTATGCATGTAACGTAAAGGCAATGAAATTAAAGCAGAAGCAACACCTCCAGTTGCAAAAGCAAAAGCATCTGTATCAGTGCCTGTAGCTCTTGATGCAGCACCTCTTTGAAAAGGTATTTTGTTTTTTTCAGCTGATGAAATGATTAAATCTAACAAATTGTTCTGTACGGCAGGGCCATAATATATAACTGGACCTTCACCACATTTTAAATCCCCTTGCTTAATTTTATTAAGCATAGGAGTGTGAGTATCATGAGTAACATCTGTTACAATTGCAACATCTGGCTTAATAGTTTCAACAATCATTTGCGCTCCTCTTAAACCCACCTCCTCTTGAACCGAATTTGTTATGTACAACCCAAAAGGTAATTTGATATTATTTTCTTTTAAATGACGAGCAACCTCAGCAATCATAAAACCACCAATTCTATTATCTAAAGCACGACCTACATAATATTTATTATTTAGAGTCATAAATTTATCTTCATATGTTACAACACAACCAACATGAATACCTAACTTTTCAACCTCTTCTTTTGAACTACAACCACAATCAAGAAAAATATTATCCAAAGTTGGGTTTTTTTCATCTCCAGCTTTTCTTGTATGAATAGCAGGCCACCCAAAAACAGCTTTAATTACACCTTTTTTTGTATGAATATTTACTCGCTTTGAAGGAGCTATTTGATGATCAGAACCTCCATTTCTTCTTAGATAAATAAAACCTTCTTTAGTTATGTAATGAACAAACCAAGAAATTTCATCCGCATGAGCTTCGATTACAACTTTATATTTTGCCTCAGGATTAATTACGCCAACAACAGTTCCGTATGTGTCAACAAAATGAGTGTCGACATAGGGTTTTATGTATTCTAACCAAAGTTTTTGACCTTCACTTTCAAATCCAGTTGGTGATGGTGTATTTATATATTTTTCTAAAAAAATTTCTGATTCTTTAGTAACTATTTTATTTTTTTTCATTGTATTATTCATTAAATAAATTTACTCCTCTTTCAAGCCAGTCTTTAAAAAGCGAGACAGAACCATAGTCCTGATAATTTGCAGGTTCTATTAGCTGATTTTCATTCAAATCAAGCATAACGTAATATGGTTGAGAGTTAGTACCAAATGTGTTTGCTTGAAAAACCATCCATTTGTCACCAGTAGTTTTTACCTTTTTCTCCTTACCAGCCATTTTTGTAATATATTGTTCTTCTTTCGGTAAATTAATTCTTTCATCAACATACAAAGAGACAAGAACAACATCATTTGCAAGCATATTTTTAACATTTTGATCTGACCAAACTTGCTCTTCCATTTTTCTACAATTTACACAAGCATGACCCGTAAAATCAATCATTAATGGCTTATTAACTTTTTTGGCATAATTAAGGGCTTGATAGTAATCATGAAATGCCATTAATCCTTGGGGGCCTATGTGCTGTCCATCATTTGATGAATGGATAGAGTGATTTGAACTAATTTGAACAGCCCCAACTCCCTGAGGAGATTCGCTATATTGCATTGGAGGTGGAAATGCATTTATTATTTTTAAAGGCGCTCCCCAAAGTCCTGGTATCATATATATTGTTAGAGTACCAGTAAGTATTGCAACAGATAATCTACTTACAGAAATATATTTTAAATCAGAATCATGAGCAAACTTTAAAAATCCTAACAAATACATAG
>JBJKXM010000057.1:0-5006 GCA_045561575.1 Flavobacteriales bacterium | reverse complement strand
CAGGTGGAATTGAAACAAAAGAAAATTTTGGATCTGTGCAATTGCATGTCGAATGGAAAACAAGTGAAGATATTTCTCATAAAAACCAAAGCAGATCAAATAGTGGAGTTTTTTTACAAGGTAGATATGAAATTCAAATTTTGGATAGCTACAAATCTCCAACATATGTTAATGGACAAGCAGGTTCTGTTTACAAACAATATATTCCACTTGTTAATGCATCAAGAAAACCAGGTGAATGGCAATCATATGATATAATTTTTGATGCTCCGAAATTTGATTCAGATGGAAGCAAAATCAAATCAGGATATTTTACTGTTTTTCATAATGGTATACTTATTCATAACCATGTTGAAATATTGGGGACCACTGAAAATGTTGGTCCTCCTAAAAATATTGCTCATGGTGATGGGCCAATTTCACTTCAAAACCATTGTTGTTCTCAAGTTTCATTTAAAAATATATGGTTAAGAAAGTTAGATTAATATACAGTATCGTTTTATTCACTTTATTTTTTTCATGCTCAAATGACCCTATTGTCTATACCTTGACAGCAACAGCTGATCCAGCTGAGGGAGGTCAAGTTGTACCTGAATATATGGAATATGGTGAGGGGGATACAGCCTATGTAGTTGCTTCACCATCAGATGAATATGTGCTTGAAAGTTGGTCAGGTGACGCTTCAGGAAATGCAAATACATTGGTTATCACCATGGATAAGAATAAAGATGTAACAGCTCATTTTGTTAAGAAAAAGTATCCATTAACTATTAAAATTGAGGGCGAGGGGGAAGTAAAACAGGAAGTCATAAAACAAGGTATGGCTAGTGATTATAATAGTGGATCTATTGTAAAATTAACTGCTCATCCTGATGATGAGTGGTTATTTGTAAGGTGGAGAGGAGATCTTACAGGAAGCGAAAATCCTACTCAGATCACAATTGATGGGCCTAAAACTGTGGTGGCTGAATTTGAGAAGAAAAAATACCCACTTACTATTGAAATTGTTGGTGAGGGACAAGTAGCGGAGAAAGTTATAAAGCCAGGAGCTCCAAATGATTATAATAGTGGAACTATTGTGGAATTAGAAGCTTTATCTGGTCAAAGTTGGGAATTTTCAGAATGGCAAGTTGATCTAACTGGTACTCAAAATCCAAAACAAATAGCAATTAATTCACCTAAAACGGTAAGAGCTGTTTTTGTTGAAAGCAACCCTGTCTATTTGCATGATAATGGTATAACTATAAAAGCACATGACTGGGCTGAGGTTGGACAAGAGGGTGTAGTTGATGGACTTACTTATAAAATTGTTGACAGAGAAATGCTGGATGTGATGATAGAAAGTGGTGAAGATATCACCAAGGTTTGTACTACTAAAATAACTTCAATGAAGGAGTTATTTATGAATAATGGATCATTTAATCAAGATATATCGAGTTGGGATACATCAAATATTACAACTTTTGAACGGATATTTTCGAGAGCTACAGATTTTAATCAAGATATTTCAAATTGGGATGTTTCTAATGTAACAGATTTATCATTTGCATTTAACACAGCATCATCTTTTAATCAAGATATTTCAAAATGGGATGTGTCAAAAGTTGAAACTATGAGTCATACTTTTGGAAATGCAGATTCATTTAACCAAGACATTGGAAGTTGGAACGTAGGGAATGTTAAAGATTTTATTGGCTGCTTCTTTTACAACGATGTTTTTAATCAGGATTTGTCAAACTGGGATGTAAGTAATGTTACTAGATTTAGAGGTATGTTTCACACTGCAGTAGCATTTAACGGGGATATATCTACTTGGAATACTTCAAATGGTACTGATTTCGCTATGATGTTTCTTGATGCATCATCTTTTAATCAAGATATTTCAAATTGGGATGTTTCTAAAGCAAATGATATGGGTACGATGTTTAAATCTGCATCATCTTTTAATCAACCTATTGGAAATTGGAATACTTCTAGTGTTACAATTATGTCTTATATGTTTTGGAATGCGGATTCATTCAATCAAGATATTTCAAATTGGGATGTATCAAACGTAACAACAACTTATAGAATGTTTGCTTTTAATGACTCTTTTAATGGCAATATGGGTAGTTGGAACATTCAAAGCTTAGTAAATATGGAAGGAATGTTTGCTTATTCAAATTTTAATCAGCCTATTGGAAATTGGAATACTTCAAATGTTACTAATATGCGGGAAGTATTTGGAGGAAATAAAAAGTTTAATCAACAAATTGGAGGTTGGGATACTTCAAAAGTTACAAGAATGGATGCTATGTTTTGGCATGCTGACTCATTCAATCAGAATATATCTTCTTGGAATGTTTCAAATGTAGAGCGAATGGATGGAATGTTTCATTCTACTGATTTATTTAATCAAGATCTTTCAAATTGGGATGTAAGTAAAGTTTTATATTGCCATTTATTTAGTGAGGGCTCAAATAATTGGATATTACCTAAACCAAATTTCCCAAATTGTAATGAAGATCCAAATGCTAATAATGATCCTATTATTGGCACTTGGACACTTACCAATGAAGTTTGGGTAGGATCAGGCACATGGCCTGATGGTCAAGCAAGAGGATGTTGGAAATCTGGAGATGAAGGCTCACCAGATCAATACACTTTTAATCAAACTTCTGTAACAAAAAAAGTTTGGGAATGTGATCAAAATGGTAATTATATTAGTGGAACTAATGAAACGTACGGACCATTTAGTTGGGCAAACTTAGGCAATGGTAGTTACACCTGGGCCGGAGGAACAATTCAAGTTGTCTTTGAAAATAACAACACAATAATGAAATTACCTTTCGATGACGGTAATATTCTTCAGACTTGGACAAAAAACTAATAATAAAAATATAAGTTAGATTTTTCATAATTTTGTGCATGCTTCAGTCAATGACCGGATTCGGTTCATCTTCTTTGAAAATTGATGATTTAGAGATTAATATTGAATTAAAAACATTAAATAGTAGATATTTTGATTCAAAAATTTCTTTACCTCCAAGTTTATCAAACTTTGAATTGAACATTAATAATATTTTAAAAGATAAATTAATTAGAGGAAAAATCGATTTAAAAATTAAAATTGTTGGATCAAAAAATAACGGAGTTACTTTTAATAAAACAATCATTAAAAAATATATAGACGAATTAGGTGAAATTTCAGACTTTGATGATTCTCAAATTTTAAAGTCGGTTTTGAATTTACCTAATACAATTGATAAAGAAGAACAAACTATTTCAGATAATCAACTAAATAAAATACTAAACGCTTTAAATTTAGTTATTTCAGATGTTCTCAATATGAGAAAAAATGAAGGAGTTAATACAAAAAAAGATCTCATAAAAAATATTAACAATATAAAAATTCATCTAAAAGAAGTTGAAAAACTTAGCGAAGTTCATAAAAAAACAATTAAAGAAGATTTAGAAAATAAAGCACAGAACTTAAAAATTGAAAATGATTATGGAAGATTTGAGCAAGAATTGTTTTATTACCTTGAAAAAATGGATATTAATGAAGAGCTAGTTAGATTAAAAAGTCATATTAATTTTTTCCTTGAAATATTGGATAACAGTCAATCGGAAAAAGGTAAGAAACTTGGATTTATCACTCAAGAAATAGGGAGAGAGATAAATACTGTAGGTTCTAAGTGTAATAATTCAAATATTCAAAATAATGTTGTAGAAATGAAATCATGTTTAGAAAAGCTTAAAGAACAATCCTTAAATATTCTTTGATGGCAGGAAAAGTTATAATTTTATGTGCACCATCTGGAAGTGGTAAAACTACATTAGCTAAATATCTTCTTTCCAAAAAAAAACTTAATCTCAAGTTTTCCATTTCAGCAACTACTAGAACTATAAGAGATAATGAAAAAGATGGAGTTGATTATCATTTTATTAGTTTAGAAAGTTTTAAAAATAAAATTGACAATGACAGCTTTATTGAATTTGAAAAGGTTTATGATGAGATATACTATGGTACATTAAAATCCGAAGTAGAAAAATTAATTCAAAATCATAATTTAATTTTCGATGTTGATGTTATAGGTGCAATTAGCTTAAAAAAATACTTTTCGAAAAAGTCAATTTCAATTTTCATCAATCCTGGAAGCATAGAAGTTTTAGAAACTAGACTTATTAATAGGGGAAAAGACACAAAATCTAGTTTAAAAGAACGTTTAAGTAAAGCAAAGAATGAAATGGATATGATAAATAATTTTGACACCTCAATCATAAATGATGATTTAGATCATGCTAAGACAGAAATTTTTAAAACAGTTGATTTTTTTTTAAATAATTAATGAAGAATATAGGTTTATTTTTTGGGACTTTTGACCCTATTCATATTGGACATGAAAAAATAGCTAAATATTTTTTGCAAAAATATTTTGATCAAGTTTGGTTTGTAATAACACCTTTAAATCCTGATAAAGTAAATGAAAACTTAACTGATGAAAATATTCGTTTAGAAATGACAAAAAAATATTGTGATATCCATAAAAATTTTGAGGTTTGTGATATTGAGTATAAACTACCAAAGCCAAATTATACTGCAGATACATTGGTAGAATTAAAAAATAATTTCCCTGATTCTAATTTTAGTATAATTATGGGTGAAGACAATCTTATTGGTTTAGAAAATTGGAAGAGTTATAAAAAAATTTTAGAAGAAAAACTATATGTTTATCCTAGAAATACTAAAAAATCTGCTAATTCAAATTTAAAAAGTCATCAAGCAGTTATTTTTTCAAATGCCCCTCTAATGGAAGTATCCTCTAGTGAAATAAGAAATATCATAAGGAAAAATAAAAATTATTCTCATCTAATTCCAGATGAAATTTATAAATTTATATCTGATAGCAATCTATATAATTGATTTTTGATTATATCTTATTTAACCATTATTTAACATTATTTAATAAGAATTTTTAATAGTATTGCTTCCCCTTAAAAATTATAATTATGGATAAGAGTAA
>JBJKXM010000056.1:0-5042 GCA_045561575.1 Flavobacteriales bacterium | reverse complement strand
CAGTCCATCCAGATTTAATTTTTTCAATATATTCATCAAGTCCAACAAAATCTGCACCAGCTTTTGTAGCTTCTTCTTCTTTATCAGCAGTAACAAGAGCTAAAACTTTAACATCTTTTCCAGTTCCATGTGGTAGTGAAGCAACACCTCTTACCATTTGGTTTGCTTGTTTGGGATCAACACCCAATCTTACTGCCAAATCAATGGATTCATCAAACTTAACTTTTGAATGATCTTTAATTATAGAAGAAGCCTCTTCAACACTATAAGTTTTTGTAAGATCTACATTTGACAAAACTTCTTTTCTATTTTTACTAATTCTTGACATTGTATTAAAATATTTTTAGTTTTTTGGCATACTACCCTTTACTCTTATCCCCATACTTCTTGCAGTACCAGCCACCATACTCATTGCAGATTCTATTTTGAATGCATTTAAATCAGCCATTTTATCTTCTGCAATTGTTTTAATTTGATCCCAAGTTACTGTAGCTATTTTTTCTCTGTTTGGTTCACCTGAACCTGACTTCTTTTTTGCAGCTTCTAAAAGTTGTGATGCTGCAGGAGCAGTTTTAATAATAAATTCAAATGACTTGTCTGCAAACACAGTTATTACAACAGGTACTATCTTACCTTGTTTTTCTTGAGTTCTTGCGTTAAACTGCTTGCAAAACTCCATAATATTCACACCTTTTGCTCCTAAAGCTGGACCAACAGGAGGAGCCGGATTAGCAGCACCACCTCTAATTTGTAATTTTATTATTCCAGAAATTTCCTTTGCCATAATTTATATTTTTTCTACCTGCATAAAGTTTAACTCTAATGGTGTTTTTCTTCCAAAGATTTTTACCATTAATTTTAATTTTTTCTTTTGTTCATCAATTCCTTCAATCTCAGCGTGAAATGAATTGAATGGTCCATCTATAACCTTAACACTTTCACCAATAATAAATGGTATGTTTACATGCTCATCAGTTAGAGCCATTTCATCAACTCTTCCAAGGATCTTATTAATTTCATTTTGTCTCATTGGAACAGGAACACCACCTTTTGTAGCTCCTAAAAATCCAAGTACATTAGTAATGTTTTTTAAAGCATGCGGAACTTCACCAACCAAATTAGCTTCAACAAGTACATATCCTGGAAAAAAATTTCTTTCTTTACTGATTTTTTTTCCATTTCTTATTTGATAAACCTTTTCTGTAGGAACTAATATTTTGGAAACGTGATCCCTCATATTTAATCTATCTATTTCCTTTTCAATAAAAGAAACTGTTTTTTTCTCCTTTCCTCCCATAACTCTGAGAACATACCAGTGCTTATCATTTTCAGATTTTTCTACAACCTCATTAGAAACATCTTCAACTACTTCAGCATTTTTAACTACTTCAGTATTTTCAACTACTTCAGTATTTTCAACTGAATCTGTGTTTTCAATATTTTTTAATTCCTCTGTCATATTTTATTTATCCAAAAAAACTATAAAAAATCTTCATCAAATTGCTAAAGATAGAGTCCATAAAATAAATTATAAGAGCAATAATTACAGTAGCTATTGCTACAACAATTGAACTACTCTGTAATTCCGACCAAGTAGGCCAAGAAACCTTATCCATAAGTTCAGTGTAAGACTCCTTAATATATCCTCCTATTTTTGACATTTTATCTATTTTTTTACAGTGTCGCACGGGTGGAGAGACTCGAACTCCCAGCCAATGGTTTTGGAGACCACTACTCTACCAATTGAGCTACACCCGTTTAAACAACAAAAGAAGATTATAAAATCTTCCTTTGTTATAAAAACTTATTTAATTACAATATTTTTGTAATCTGACCAGCTCCAACAGTTCTACCTCCCTCTCTAATTGCAAATCTTAATCCTTCACTCATTGCAACAGGGCTAATTAACTCAACTGTAATTGTTAAGTTATCACCAGGCATAACCATTTCAGTTCCTGATGGTAAGAAAATCTCACCAGTAACATCTGTAGTTCTAATGTAGAATTGAGGACGATATTTGTTATGGAATGGTGTGTGACGACCACCTTCTTCTTTCTTAAGGATATAAACTTCAGCTTCAAATTTATCGTGAGGCTTAACAGATCCTGGCTTGCAAATTACCATTCCTCTTTTAATATCAGTTTTTTCTATACCTCTTAGAAGAATACCAACATTATCTCCAGCTTCACCTCTATCAAGAATCTTTCTAAACATTTCAACTCCAGTTACAGTAGAAGCTAACTTTTCAGCACCCATACCTATGATATCCACAGTATCACCAGTGTTTGCTACACCTGTTTCAATTCTACCAGTTGCAACAGTACCTCTACCAGTGATAGTAAATACATCTTCAATTGGCATCAAGAATGGTTTTTCATTATCTCTAGTTGGTTCAGGAATCCAAGAATCAACAGCAGCCATCAACTCATCAACTTTAGTTACCCACTCAGCTTCTCCGTTAAGTGCACCTAGAGCAGAACCTGTTACAATTGGAGTATTATCACCATCGTAGTCATAGAATGATAATAATTCTCTAACTTCCATTTCTACTAATTCCAATAGTTCCTCATCGTCAACCATATCAGCCTTGTTAAGGAATACTACAATACTAGGAACACCTACCTGGCGTGCAAGTAAGATATGCTCTCTAGTTTGAGGCATAGGACCATCAGTAGCTGCACATACTAAAATTGCACCATCCATCTGAGCAGCACCTGTAACCATGTTCTTAACATAGTCGGCGTGACCTGGACAATCTACGTGTGCATAGTGTCTGTTTTCAGTTTCGTATTCAACATGTGAAGTATTAATTGTTATACCTCTTTCTTTTTCTTCAGGCGCATTATCAATCGTGTCAAAATCACGAACTTCAGCACCACCTTTTTCAGCTAGTACTTTTGTGATACCAGCTGTTAAAGTTGTTTTTCCATGGTCAACGTGACCAATAGTACCAATATTTAAGTGTGGTTTGGTACGATTAAAATTTTCTTTTGCCATTTTTGTTTAATTTAATTAATATTTTCAATTATAAAATCATTTCTACTACTTATACTCTTTCGAGCCAATGACGGGAATTGAACCCGTGACCTCTTCCTTACCAAGGAAACGCTCTACCTCTGAGCTACATCGGCTGTAAGGTATTGAGCGAGAGACGGGGCTCAAACCCGCGACCCTCAGCTTGGAAGGCTGACGCTCTATCAACTGAGCTACTCTCGCATTACCAATTTTATGGTGTGGGGAGAACAGGATTCGAACCTGTGAAGGCTAAGCCAGCAGATTTACAGTCTGCCCTCGTTGACCGCTTGAGTATCTCCCCCAGAGCCGATAGAGGGACTCGAACCCACGACCTGCTGATTACAAATCAGCTGCTCTAGCCAGCTGAGCTATATCGGCTTATTCTGTTCACCAAAATAAAGAACAACATCCATAAAATGGGCTGCAAATTTATTAAATTTTTAATACAAACAATAAAAAAATTGATTTTTTTACTACTTATATTTATCAAGTAAATTTAAGTGTAATTATATTTAAAAAACAACTATGCTTTTGGATGTGCTTGTTTATGTACATTTTTTAATTTTTTTATACTGTTGTGAGTATATATTTGAGTTGCACTTAGATTAGCATGACCTAAAATTTCCTTAATAGCATTAATATCAGCTCCGTTGTTTAGCATATGAGTCGCAAAGGAGTGCCTTAGTACATGTGGACTCTTTTTTTGTATACTTGAAATCTTAGCAAGGTATTTATTTACAATTCTGTAAACTTTTTTTGAATAAAGTTTTTTACCATTTTCATCTGAAAATAAAAAATTTTTAAGATTAAACATATTTTTAAAATCTGATAAAGTATTTAAAACATTGTATGTTATTGGTATCAATCGTTCTTTGTTTCTTTTACCCAATACTTTTATTTGAGAATTTACAAAGTCAAGATCTGAAATTTTAATATTTATCAATTCACTCAATCTAATACCAGTAAAATAAAATAATTCAATTATTAATTTGTCTCTTCTACCGCAAAAACTATTATCAAAAAAATTACTATCAAAAAGATTATTCATATTTTCTTTTTCAACAAATACAGGAAGTCTTTTAGAAGATTTGGGTGATAATAATTTAAGAGTTGGATTAGAATTTGAATAATTGCACATGCATAAAAACTTGTAAAAGGTTTTTAATGTAGATATTTTTCTATTTACACTATTAGATTTTAAACCAGATTCAACAAGAATTGAAACCCAATTTCTTATAATTTTAAAACTGGCTTTACTTTGATCAATTATATCATACTCGTCTTTTAAAAATTTGGAGAATTGATTTAAATCAGTTGTATATGAAATAATAGTGTGATCAGAAAATCTTTTTTCTGATTTAATATAGGTGAAAAATTCTTCTAAATACATAATCTCGTATTTCGAAGTCTAAATTAAAAAAATAGGGGTAAATAGAATAAAATTATTCCATATTTCTCAACATGTTCTCGGAGTAAACAGCTTTTTGTTTACGAACACGTAGTTTTTCAGATTTTTTTATGTATTCCTTTCTAGAACGAACTTCCTTTAGAGTTCCGGTCTTTAAAAATTTTCTTTTAAATCTTTTTAGAGCTCTATCAATATTTTCTCCGTCTTTTACAGGTATAACTAACATATGTATAATTTAAATTGGTTTGCAAAAATAAAAATATCCTAGACAATAACAAATATTAGTATTAAATTATTTGTATTCAACAAGATTAATAATATTACTAGAGTATTTAGATAATTTTTCATTAGGATTTAAAAAATCTAGGCTTACTATAAATGAGAAAGCTGCAACTCTAGCACCTGATAAATTAACTAATTCAGCTGCAGCGCATGCTGTTCCTCCTGTCGCTAGTAAATCATCATGAATTAACACGTTCCAATCCTTTTTTATATCATCTTTATGTATTTCAACTTCTGAAGAACCATACTCTAAGTCATATTTATATTTAATAGTTTTTCCTGGTAATTTTCCAGACTTTCTTATAGGAATAAAAGGAACTCCTAATTTATTTGCTAG
>JBJKXM010000055.1:0-5645 GCA_045561575.1 Flavobacteriales bacterium | reverse complement strand
GGAGAAGCTTGCTCTGCTGTTCCAATTTATAAGAAAAAAAAATGAACCCAAGAATACATACGATAAATAAAAATTTAATTCCATTTAGAGAAGAAATAACCAATCACAATTTATACAAACGCCTTAAAAACGTAAACGATATTGCTATTTTAATGGAGCATCATGTTTATGCTGTTTGGGATTTTATGTCATTATTGAAAGCCCTACAATCTAATTTAACCTGCACATCTTCGCCTTGGAAGCCTGTTGGTGATAGTGCTGTAAGAAGGTTAATTAATAGTATTGTTTTAGAAGAAGAAAGTGATGTTGACGCTGATGGAGTTCCTTCATCTCATTATGAAATGTATTTAGATGCAATGAAGCAGTGTGGTGCAAATACAGCTCCTGTTGAAAAATTTGTGTCTCAAGTAACTGCAAATCACATACCATCAGTAAACACTGGTGTTGATGATTTTTTAAATACAACTTTTAGTGTAATTGATAGCAATGAGCCGCATAAAATTGCTTCTGCTTTTACCTTTGGAAGAGAAGATTTAATTCCTGATATGTTTACTGCTATTGTAAATGAATACAATAAAGAAAATAAGCTAGATAAATTTGTCTATTACTTAGAAAGACACATTGAATTAGATGGAGGGGATCATGGTCCTTTAGCTCTTGAATTAATTTGTAATCTATGTGGCGATGATGAGCAAAAATGGAGAGAAGTGGAAGAAACAGCAATTTTATGCTTGAAAGCAAGAAAAAAGCTATGGGACCTAATTCTTGAAAATATTAATTAACTGTTGCCATCATAAGTCTTAGTAGACTTTATCACCAATTGATTTAATGTGTTTAACTCATTTGCTGTTAAGTCTCTATATTCACCAGCTGGCAAATCTAATTTCACATTCATTATTCTTATTCTTTTTAATGAGACAACACGATAATCAAAGTATTCACACATTCTTCTGATTTGTCTATTTAAGCCTTGAGTAAGAATAATTTTAAATGATTTTTTTCCAGTTTGTTTAATAAAACATTTATTGGTAATGACATCTAAAATTGGCACACCACTTCCCATGGATTTGATAAATTCTTTAGTAATGGGTTTGTTTACCTCAACAACGTATTCTTTTTCATGCTGATTATTTGCTCTTAATATTTTATTTACAATATCACCATCGTTAGTTAAAAAAATTAATCCTTCAGATGGTTTGTCCAATCGGCCAATTGGAAAGATTCTGGTTGGATAATTTATGTAATCGATTATATTATTTTTCTCTCTTCTGGTGTCGGTTGTACAAACAATTCCAATAGGTTTATTAAAGGCCAGATATATATATTTTTTCTTTTCTGGTTTTTTAACTAGCTTATTATCAACCTTAATTTGCTCTTCTCCACTAACTTTTTGGCCCATTACTGCTAGCTTTTCATTGATCAAAATTCTTCCCTGTTCAATTAAAGTATCTGCACGCCTTCTTGAGCAAAATCCTATTTCGCTTAGATACTTATTGATTCTTACTAATTGTCCTTCACTCATATATTCACAAAAATAAACTAAAGTTTATTTATATGGTTTTTAATAAAGCTATTAAAATTGAAGTATCTTTGTTCTTAAATAACATTATTACATGAAACATTCCATAATCATACTTTTTACTTTACTTTTTAGCTTTAAATCTCTTATTGCTGATGAAGGCATGTGGATGCCAAATCTCATCAAAACTTTAAATGAAAAAGATATGCAAGAAAAGGGATTGCAATTATCTGCTGATGAAATTTACAACATAAACAACTCCTCATTAAAAGATGCAATAGTTGCTCTAAATGGCGGCGGGTGTACTGCGGAAATGATATCGGCTGAAGGCCTAATGCTTACCAATCATCATTGTGTAGATGATCTTGTTCAAAGTCATTCAACTGTTGAAAATAATTATTTGAAAAATGGTTTTTGGGCTATGAGCAAAACGGAAGAATTAAAAAATGAAGGCGTAACCGCAACATTCTTAATTAGTATTGAAGATGTTACAAATTTGTTTAAAGACAGTTTAAGTTCAGATCTATCTGAATCTGAAAGAAATCAAATGATTTCAAAAATTTCAAAAAAAATTGTAAAAGAAAAAACTGACAGCACATCTTATTCAGCAAGAGTCAGGTCATTTTTTGGGGGTAATGATTTTTATCTTGTGACATATCAAACGTTCAAAGATGTTAGGCTTGTTGGAGCTCCACCAGCTTCAATTGGAAAATTTGGCGGTGATACTGACAACTGGATGTGGCCAAGACATACTGGAGATTTTGCATTACTTAGGGTCTATATGGCTCCCGATGGATCTCCAGCCGATTATTCTGTTGATAATGTGCCTTATATACCAAAACACCACTTACCTATTCAACTAGACGGAGTTGAAAATAATGATTATACAATGGTAATGGGTTACCCTGGCAGAACAAACAGGTTCTTAACTTCATATGGTGTAAAAGAAGCTCTTGAAATAACTTACCCCGAAATTATTAGAATTAGAACAAAAAAGCTTGAAATCATGAAAGCGGGCATGGAAGTTGATGAAAAAACAAAACTTCAGTATGCTTCTAAGTATTCAGGAATTTCTAACTATTGGAAATATTATATCGGCCAGTCAAGAGGCTTAAAAAGAATGAGGGTTTATGACAAAAAACTAAAAATTGAAAATCAGTTTGGTGAATGGGTGAAATCAAGCGAAAGCGCTAGCAAAAGCTACTCTAATGTTTTGCCAATGCTTTCAGACGCCTATGAGAGAAACAAAAAAATTGTTTTTAACAGGACCTACTTAACCGAAGCAATTTTCCAAGGAGCTGAAATTCTTTCTTTTTCTTACACCATGAAAAATAGAATTATTTCATTACCAAAAGGGAAGGAAGAAAGAGCAGAAAAACTAAAACAGCTGAGAAAAATTGCAAAGGATTTTTACAAAGATTATAATGCTGAAATTGATCAAAACCTACTTTCATCTATGTTTGAAATGTACTATCATAACGTTCCTAAACCCCAACACGCTTCTGTTTTTAAAAAGATAGAAAATCAGCTTTTTGGATTAAAAAAACTAGATTTTGAGTTTTACGCAAAAAACCTTTTTAACCGATCTTATTTTTCATCTGAAGAAAAATGCTTAAAATTTTTAAAAAACCCTTCAAAAGCATTGGTTGAAAGAGACCCAGCTTATCTTGCTTTTAATTCTATTTATGAAAAGTATTTAAATGAGTTATACCCAAGCAGAAAAGAAATACGAGATATAATGAGAAAAGGAAACAGGATGTTGATTGCAGGTATTAGAGAAATGGATACAGTAAAAACTTTCTATCCTGATGCTAATTCTACCATGAGGGTTACATATGGTCAAGTGGGAGACTATAATCCCCAGGAGGCTGTTCATTATAATTATTACACGACACTTAGTGGCGTAATAGACAAAGAAGACCCGACAAATGACGAATTTATCATTCCTGAAAAACTAAAAGAGCTTGAAAAAAGTAAAGATTATGGGAAATATGCAGACAAAGACGGAGCTTTAAGGGTAAACTTCATTTCTAACAACGATATAACAGGAGGGAATTCGGGATCGCCTGTGATAAATGCTTATGGAGAGATTATTGGAACTGCTTTTGACGGAAATTGGGAAGCAATGAGTGGTGATATTGCATTTGAATCAGAAATTCAAAGAACTATTTCTGTTGATATAAGATATATTCTTTTTGTAATTGATAAATATGCAAATGCAGGTTATCTAATTGATGAAATGACCTTAGCTCCGAGCAGAAAAAATAAAGTTGAGATTTTAGAAAATTAATAAGCTCTTGACTTATCTCCTTCAACATAATTAATAAAGGCTTTTGTAACTACTTTATTACCACCTGGAGTAGGATAATCACCTGTAAAATACCAATCCCCTGTATGATTAGGGCATGATATATGTAGGTCTTCAATGCTTTGGTATATAATTTCTACCTCAGCATTTACACTCTCTGGAGTTAAAATTTTGCTAATTTTAGTTGAAATCTGCTCTGTAGAAAATGGGCTATAGATTTCTTTAACATAATTTTTCATCTCTTCTTTTGGAAAAGTCATTTGCTCTTTACACTTATTGTAAACATTATCTATCACATTTTGCAGATTATTTTCTTTTAATAATTCTATTGCGGCTTGAAAAGCAACAAAATCACCCAGTATAGCCATGTCAATTCCATAACAATCAGGATATCTAATTTGAGGTGCAGAAGAAACCACTACAATTTTTTTAGGACCTAACCTGTCTAAAATTCTTAGAATTGAATGTTTTAATGTTGTTCCTCTAACAATACTATCATCAATCATTACTAAATTATCTGTTGATAACACCTTTCCATATGTTATATCATAAACATGAGCAACCAAATCATCTCGGTTAACATCTGAGGTAATAAAGGTTCTTAGTTTTGCATCTTTAATTGCAATTTTTTCAGCTCTTGGACTGATATCCATTATTTTATTAATCTCATCAACTGATGAATTATTTCCAAGGGATTTTAATTTTTCTGACTTAACAAGATTTAAATAATTTGACGCCTCTTGAACCATGCCAAAATAAGAAACCTCTGCTGTATTGGGAATATATGAAAAAACAGTATTCCTTAAATCCTTATTAATAGCATCTAAAACTTTGTTGAATATTTGCCTACCCAAATTCAATCTTTCATTATATATATCTTTATCATTGCCTCTTGAAAAATATATTCTTTCAAAGGAACATGCTTTTCTCTCTTGTTGTTTAAGCACTTCTTTTTGTGATATTTTCCCGTTCTTTTTTACAATTAGTGCATGCCCTCTTTTTATTTCTTGAACTTTATCTTGAGCTACATTAAAGGCTGTTTGAATAACCGGCCTTTCAGACGCTACAACTACCACCTCTTCATCACTATAAAAGTATGCAGGCCTTATTCCGTTTGGATCTCTCAAAGCAAAAGAATCTCCATGGCCAAGTAAACCACACATAACATATCCTCCGTCCCAATGTTTAGATGAGTTTGATAAAATATTTTGAATATCAATTTCTTCTTCTATTTTTTTTGAAATCTCTTGCTTAGTAAAGTTTTGTTTGTGTTTTTGATATATATTAATATTTTCCTCATCTAAGAAATGTCCTATCTTTTCAATTATTGTTATTGTATCCGATTTTTCTTTTGGATGTTGGCCTAAATCTGTTAGCTGACCAAATAATTCATCAACATTAGTCATGTTGAAATTTCCTGCTAACGCCAAATTTCGGGTTTTCCAATTATTTTGTCTTAAAAAAGGATGACATTGTTCTATGCTATTACCTCCATATGTTCCATATCTTAAATGGCCTAAAAACAACTCGCCTGTAAAAGGCATGTTGTTTTTTAACCAATCAATATCGTTTAATTTATGCGGGTCGTTTTCCTCAAGATCTATAAATCTTTGATTAATTTGAGCAAACAGATCTTGAATAGGATTATCCGTTGTTGATCTTTTGCGGCTAATGTATCTTTTGCCAGCGGGTGTGTCAAGCTTAATATTTGCCATCCCCGCCCCATCTTGACCTCTGTTTCTTTGTTTTTCCATGAGCAGGTACATCTTTTTTAATCCATAAAAAGATGTGCCGTACTTTTGCTTGTAAAATTCGAGA
>JBJKXM010000054.1:0-40520 GCA_045561575.1 Flavobacteriales bacterium | reverse complement strand
TACATCCAACTATTGGTAATTCCATAAATTGCAATAAATCAACAGCAAAGTCGGAAGTATATGATGTTCCTGTTTCTGCTTGAATTCTTACAGATATACTTGATGTATATGCACTAAGATCTACAAATGATTGATTCCATTGATTTCCTTGATCACCAGAAACAGTCCACTCCTCTATCCAAGTCACACCACTATCGGGTGAAACATCTATACTTAGTGTACCCATTGCTGCACCATACATATGATATCCAAAAACAAGTGATAATTGAGTCCATTGAGTTGGATCTACACAAGGAACATACATAATTGCTTCTTTATTTGGATAATTTGGTGTTGAAGATTCAGTATACATGTAGTATGTTCCATCATAAGCAGCTGAAGGACCTGTATTAAAAGAAGATGTACCTCCACTATTATTAGTCCAATCAAAATCGTCATTTGTTGATTGCATCCAAGTTATTCCAGGGCCACTTTCAAAACTTTCTGTAGTATCATTTTCTATACATCCATAAAGACAAAAGCCGTTATCAATAGTAGCAGTAGAGTCATAGTTATCTGCATTTGGATCAGTACATCCTAAAATAACTGGTAAACAAAGAGTATCGATATATGGTGCACCTCCTGACAAAATAACTACGCCTGTAGAATCTACAATATCCCAAGACACTTCACCTTGCCAAGAACCACCATCACAAGTAACAGTATAACAATCAAACGGAGCACAGAATGATGAAGAACCCGTTGACCCAGATGGTAATGTAGCTGTAAAAAAAGTAGTACCATTTGAGCTAACTAAAGTAAAATCATTTCCATTCCAACCATCACCAAATGAATCATACATATTTAATGTCAACTGAGTACAATTTGAAAAGTAGCACGAGCCATCATCAATAACAGCAGTAGAATCATAATTATCAGCTAGTGGATTTGTACATCCAACTGTAGGTAATTCCATAAATTGTAAAAAATCTACTGCCATATCAGAGGTAAATGATGTTCCTGTTTCTGCCTGAATTCTTACAGAGATATTATTTGTGTAAGCACTTAAATCAATAAATGATTGGTTCCATTGATTTCCTTGATCGCCAGAAATTGTCCATTCTTCTATCCATGTCACACCACTATCAAGAGATACGTCAATACTTAAAGTTCCCATTGTTGCTCCATACATGTGATATGCAAACACCAAAGACAATTGAGTCCATTGAGTTGGATCTATACAATCAACATACATTATAGCTTCGCTGTTTGCTCCTCCTGATGTTTCAGTATACATGTAGTAGGAACCATCAAATGCATTTGAAGGTCCAGTACCAAAAGAACTAGTTGCTCCAGTTTGATTAGTCCAATCAACAGTATTATTAGGATCAGAAACCCAGGTAATCCCTTGACCATTTTCAAAACTTTCTGTTGTATCTGATGAAATACAACCATATGAACAAAAACCTAAATTAATGTGAGCGGAAGGATTATAATTTATTGCATTTGGGTCTGTACATCCAAAAATACAAGTTCCTAAATATCCATTATATGGAGCCCCACCAGATAACACAATCGCACCTGTAGAATCAAGTATGTCCCAGGAAACCTCACCTTGCCAAGCCCCACCATCACAAGTAACAATTATGCAACCATCAGGGATACATATTGAATCAGTGCCAGAACTTCCACTTGGTAATGTTGTAGTAAAGAAAATAGCTCCAGTAGAGTCAGCAAAAGTTAAATTATTACCATTCCAACCATCTCCGAATGAATCATACATATTAATTGTATGAGGAGAACAGCTTTGAGAGAGTAAATTGGTTGAGTAAATTGAAAAAATAATGGCAAGTAAATAGTAGATTTTCTTCATGAATTTTTTTTTCAAAGATAAAATAGTTTTCTTTTTTTTATGTTCTTTTTTAAAAGTAAAATAAAAAAACCTTACGCTTCCACGTAAGGTTTTAATAGTTAAATAGTTATAAAATTATACTGTTCCTTTTTTAGATCCATAATACAATAATCCCAAGGAAACTAAACCTAATATAATAACTGGAATTGGTGCTGCCATGTTAGAGCCTTGAATAGCAGCAACTAAATCTGTAGCAGATAAAAATCCGAATAATACAAAATATAGAAACGATAAACGTCTCAATACAGATTCATCATTAAAGGACATTGCTCCAATCATATGAAATATTATCCCAACAAATACGAAACTTAGAACCAAAGCGAAATTTTCAAACATCAACATTGCATCATCAGATGGTGTAAAGCCAAAAGTATCAGTTGTCAACATTACACTAAATTCTGATGAAAACAAACTAATAATAAGAGGCATAATTTGCAATATCCCAATTGCAATAACTATTTTAAAAATTGTTTTTATTTTCATTTTTTTTGTTTTTATTTTTGTAAATAATTTGTTTAAAGAGTAAAAATATTAATTTAAAATAGATAATTATATAACTAGAAGAATAACTTAAGATTAAATACGTTTAAAATTATTATGAACAAAAAAAAAGCTATACTATTTATGATTTTTGGAGCTGTTTTACTGATAACACTTCAAAATATATTTCTTAAACCAACTTTTGCAAAAAGTGATAATTTAATTATTGAAAATCAAGTAAGTAATAATGAAAAAACTGTAAATTTTGAGAATGCTGCTGAAATAGCTGTAAAAGCAGTCGTACACATCAAATCTAAATATTTAGAAGATGAAATATATAGATACTATGATCCATTTTTTGGAAATAGATACTTCAATAATCCTAAAGAAAAAGTGGCAAGTGGATCTGGTGTTATAATATCTGAAAATGGATATATAATTACTAATATGCATGTAATTAATGATGCTAAAGAGATTGAAGTAGTCTTAAATGATAAAAGAACCTACACAGCAAAAATTTTAGGCACTGATTCAAATAGTGATTTAGCTTTATTAAAAATTGATGCAGAAGATTTACCTTCATTAAAATTCGCCAATTCAAATGATGTAAAAATTGGTCAATGGGTGTTGGCTGTTGGAAATCCATTTAATTTAAATTCTACAGTAACAGCTGGAATTATAAGTGCTAAATCTAGAGAAATAAACATATTAAATGATGGAGGGATAGAAGCATTTATTCAAACAGATGCTGCAATTAATCCTGGAAATTCTGGAGGGGCACTTGTTAATACAAATGGTGATTTAATAGGAATAAATACTGCTATTCATTCCAACACAGGCTCATATACAGGCTATGGATTTGCCATACCTTCTAATATGGTTAAAAAGATTATCAAAGATTTACAAGAATTCGGAGAAGTTAGAAGAGCTTATATTGGAATACACATTATTGATCTAAATTCTAGAATTGCTAAAGAATTAGAACTTAAAAATGCTAAAGGTGTTTTTATTGCTAAAGTGTTAAAAAACAGTGCTGCTGAAAAGGCTGGTATAAAGAGTTATGATGTAATAACTAAAATTAACAATCGAGAAATTAATACTGTTAGTCAGCTAAATGAAATAATTATTCAATTTAACCCAGGTGATGAAATTAACTGTACTGTTTTAAGAGATAATAAAGAAATAGAATTTAATATTTATCTTCAAAACTAGAAACAAAAAAAACCTCATATTTCTATGAGGTTTTTATTAAAAAATTATAATACTTATTTTACGAATAGGTAACCTCTCATCATCATAGAATGTCCTGGGTAGCTACAAAAGAATTCATAATTCCCTTTTTTTGGAGCATCAAATTCTAAAACTACTGTTTCTCCTGGCTTAGCCATATCAGATGCTGCTATTAAATTAGGATCTTGTGGAATATAATTTTTATCTGCCCCTGCCTGTACAGCTTTTGCTGCAAGATCTTTTCTTTTTCCAAAGTTTACAAATAAAATATTGTGTTGCATAGCTACATCAATACCTTCATTAATTAAAGTAATTTTAACTTTTGATCCTTCTTTTACAGTAATATTTTCAACATCATATTTCATTTCAGCCATTGTATTACCTACTGCTCTTATTGTAAACTCCTCTAATGGTTTTTCCTTAATCTCTTCAGCTTGAGTTGGTTCAGAAGTTTGTTTAGGCTCAGAACCACAGCTAGCTAAGAAAAATAAAGCAACAACTAGAGTAAAGATATTATTTATCATTTTCATTTTTTTGATTTTTTATTAGATTAGTTCAGCAAAATTCATACAGAAAACTGTATTAAATCTGTATTTTGCATAATTTTTAAATTTATAAGTTATGCAAAATTAATAAATTAAATTATTCTAAAACAATTTTTTTAGAAACATTTCCATCAGAATATTTATAAAAAAGTAATTGATTAAACTTAAAGTATGTTTAGTCTGCAAAAGACCATTTACCTGTAGAAAGAAATGGGAAAGAAATTGGGAAAATGTAAAATATTGTAGTAAAAGATGTAGAGGAAATAAAACTAAAGAATAATTTTTTTCTTAATTAAATCATCAGTTGTTAAAATATTTTTATCAGTAATAGATTTGTATGAAATAGCATCAAAAATAAAAATATAATGATCCCCGTGAATTTTGATTTCTTTATTCTTTTTTAATTCAATAAGTGCACAAACATCTGACAAAACATCATAACCTTTCCAATTAATTAGTTTTTTCTTTTTTAAATAGCTATCCTTATTGATTTTTTTTCCGCTTTTTTTACCAAGTGTTCTTACCAAACTTATATTTTCTTTTGAAAGTAATTGCAAAACAAACGTATCAGAAGTTATTAAATTTTGATATGTCTTGGTATTGAAATCAATTGCAATTGAATAGATTTTTGGCTTCATACTAACAGCAGAAACATATGTACATATATTCATATTAAGATTATCACTTGTGTCATAAGATACTAAACTATAAACAGGTAAATCAATAATATTCCAAGGTCTTTTCATTATTTAATTTTCACTTAGTATTGCAAAATTAACTGTAATTTTGCATGATGAAAAGAGTTTTATTAATTTTTCTAATTGCATCAAATTTAATCTCAGCAAAAGATTATAATTTATTTAACCAAACCAAAACAAAAGTCACTTTAAAAAATGAATTTGGAGTAGCATATCCATATGCAAAGGTTGTATTTTCTTCCCTAGATACTAATTATGTTGTTTCAGTAGACCAAAATGGACAAGCTATTTTAAATATTCAACAGGGTATTGAATTTACTGTTTCTTGCTTTATAAATGAAAATAAATACGAATTTAATGATATCATTTACATTCAAAAAAACAAAAATATTTATGAAGCAAGTATTGATCTTCGATTTGACTTGTATGATAAGATTTTTGAAATTAAAAACTTAAATTTTAAAAGTGGTAAATATGATATTGAAAAACAATATTTTGAAGAATTAAATAATTTAGTTTTACTTTTAACAGAAAATAAAGATATAAATATTGAAATCGCAGGACACACTGATAGTATTGGAAATGAATTAGCAAATCAAATTCTTTCTGAAAATAGAGCGAAAAGTGTTAAATCTTATTTAGTAAAAAATAATATTAATCACAAGAGAATATCTTGTGTTGGATATGGTGAAAAACAACCAATTGAAAACAATTCATCATTTGAAAATCGAAAAAAAAATCGAAGAATAGAAATAAGAATATTTAAATAATATGAAAAAAATAATTTCAGTAACCATTTTAACATTAATATGTATTCCTTTTATTTTAATTGGACAGCAACTTAATTTAGAAAGTAGTATTACTATAAGCAGTGGATCGGATGGTTTTGGTAGACCTAGAATTGCTCTTACAAATAGCGGACCAATCATTATTTGGAGGAAGGATAGTACCCCAAAAGTACTAAGAGCTTCAAAATGGAATGGTAGCTCTTTTGGTCAGCCATATGATATTTGTTCCTCAGGATTTTTACCTTCTTCTTGGGACGGACCAGAAATAGCTGCAAAAGGAGATACAGTATATGTTGTATTTACTTCAACTGCTACTTCTCAAAGTTCTATAATGTTAATAAAATCTTTTGATGGCGGTACCACTTTTTCAGATACAATAAGAGTTTCTGAAAATGATCCTTCTCACAAATTCAGAATGGGGAATATTAAAATAGATAAAGATGGTAATCCAATCATTAATTATATGCAATACTTACTTAATTGGACCGAACCAAAACAAATGGTCAATAGATCTACTGACTATGGCAATAGTTTCTTAGGAAGTGTTAATGCTAGTTTTTCAGCACCTGGAGAACCATGTGATTGCTGTAAAGCATCTCTTGTTTTAGACAATGATGACATATATCTACTATTTAGAAATAACAATAACAACGAAAGAAACAGCTATCTATCAAAATCAGTTGATGGAGGCCTAAGCTTTCCTCAAGTTAGTGATCTAGATGACTATGATTGGATTGTAAGTGGTTGTCCAGCAACTGGCCCTTTAGGAGTAGTTAATGGTGATTCAATTTTGATTGTTAGAAGAAGTGGTTCGACAGGCAATGATGAAATAGTATATAATAATATTGATAAATCAGATTTGAATTATTCCTACACTAGAAATATTGATCCAATAACTGGGAAGATTCAAGACTACCCTGATCTTGCACTAAATGGAGATACAATATTCATAGTATGGAAGGATAACAGAAACAATACTCCTGACTGTTTTTTAAGCTATTCTACAACTGGAATCGAGGGATTAAGTTTAGGCATAAATTTTACTGATACTACTGTCACAGGACCAAAATTAAATCCCGATATTGAATTTAAAAATAATATTGTTCACATTGTATATAATCACAATAGCTTAAACAGTATTGAATACGTAAAAGGTTCTTTAGGGCCAATTTCTTCTGTAAATGAAATTAAAATTGATAATAAAAGAACTATTAATTTTGATTTACTTGGAAGAAAAAGTAAAATCCCATTTAATAAATTAATATTTAAATAAAAAAAGGCCTACTAAGTATAGTAGGCCTTTAAAGTAGTAATAACTTATTTAAATTATGGATTAAACCTTTTTACTACTTTTCCATTTGAGTAAACATCTAATACGACTTGTTTTCTTTTATTTCTCTTTACCTTTTCTCCAAGTAAATTAATAGAATACAAATATTTTTGATTATTTACCTCACTAACTTGATTGATTCCTGTAGATGAAGGTAATAGTACTGCATCTATAACATGTACTACTCCATTATCACCTACAATATCTGCAACTGTAACCATAGCGTTATCAATGTATACTCCAGTAGAGTTGATTGTAACAGTTACATCAGTACCTAATAATGTTGTTACAATTTGTCCATTTGATAACATTCCAGACATTACACTATCTCCTACTACGTGGTGCTTTAAAATATCTGTAAGTTGTGGCAAATCATTTAATAGAGCTGCTATTGTTCCAGAAGGTAAAGCACTAAATGCAGCATCTGTTGGAGCAAATACGGTAAAAGGTCCAGGGCCTTTTAAAGTTCCAGTTAAGCCTGTGGTGTCAATAGCTAATTTTAATGTTGCATGAGCAGGTGATGCTTCTATTATATCATACACAGTATTACCTGCTGGTGGCTGTGGGATTAATACAGCATCTATTACGTGTACTACCCCGTTATCAGCTGTAATATCAGCTACTGTTACCATTGCTCCATCAATGTAGACTCCAGTTGGATCAATAGTTACGGTTACATCTGTTCCTAATAATGTTGTTATAATCTGTCCATTAGTTAACATTCCTGACATTACACTGTCTCCTACAACGTGATGTTTTAAAATATTTGTAAGTTGAGGTAAATCTGCAAGTAAAGAAAGTAATGTTGCAGGTCCTAATGCGTTAAAAGCAGCATCTGTTGGTGCAAATAATGTGAAAGGACCAGGACCAGATAAAAAGGCATCTAATCCACAAGTGTCAATACCAACCTCTAAAACAGCATGATCAGGAGATGTTACTACAACATCGTATACAGTATTTGTAGCATAAATACATGACCCATCATCAACGATTGCTGTAGAATCATAGTTAGTAGCATTTGGATCAGTACATCCTGGATTTGGTAATAATACTGCATCAATTACATGAACAACACCATTATCTGCAACTATATCTGCTACTGTTACCATAGCATTATCAATATACACTCCTGAAGTATTAATAGTTACAGTTACATCTGTTCCTAATAATGTTGTAACTATTTGTCCGTTTGTTAGCATTCCTGACATTACACTATCACCTACTACATGATGCAATAGTATATTAGTTAAAAGTGGCACATCATTTAAAAGTCCTAAAACTGTTCCTGATCCCAAAGCATTAAAGGCAGCGTCTGTTGGTGCAAATAAAGTAAAAGGACCTACGCCTGAAAGAGTACCTCCTAATCCACAAGTATCAATGGCAATTTCTAATAAATTATGATCGTTAGATGTAACTACTACATCATAAATCGTATTTGTTGCATAAGTACATGATCCATCATCAACAAAGGCTGTTGAATCATAGTTCAAAGCATTTGGGTCAGTACAACCAGGATTTGGCAATAAGATAGCATCTATTACATGCACTACTCCATTATCTCCTACAACGTCAGCTACTGTTACCATAGCACCATCAATATATACTCCTGAAGAATTTATAGTTACAGTTACATCTGTTCCGAGTAAGGTTGTAACTATTTGACCATTTGATAACATTCCAGACATTACACTATCTCCTACTACATGATGCAATAAAATGTTTGTTAATAAAGGAAGGTCATTTAATAGTGCAGCTAATGTTCCAGTTGGTAGAGCATTAAATGCAGCGTCTGTTGGTGCAAATAATGTAAATGGTCCAGGCCCTGATAAGGTTCCTCCAAGCCCACAAGAGTCAATTGCTATTTCTAATAATGTGTGATCAGGTGATGCTACAACAATATCGTAGATTGAAGGATTTACATACATACAAGAACCATCATCAATAGTAGCAGTTGAATCATAATTTAATGCTGTTGGATCTGTACATCCACTACATGATGAGTTCCACAGTGGGTTTGATGGATCATTTGGCATTACTAATATCTCTGTTGGCCCTAAAATTATACCTGTAGTATCATTAATAAATGTTGGAACATGTGTAATAAAATTATATACATATGCTAACTGACAATCCCCGCAGCTGTCAATCAATGCAGGACCATCAACTACACCATTACAATCTAAACTTGGTGGAGAATTAACAGTAATATAACCAACCATACCATTAAGAGCATGGGATCCAATTGAACAATCATATTCATAATTTCCAGCAACAGTAAAAATATGAGATCCTATTAGTGCAGGACCTTGAACAGCAGATAAATAAAAATTTGAAGGATTACCAAAGCTGAATCCAGTTTGTGAATTAATATCTCCATTAACATCATGAAAGCCTCCGTCATTAAACCATGTAACAGTATCGCCTACATTAATTACTAGGTTTGAAGGTGTATAATAAAAATTACCAGCATTTACATTGTGATTTGTTTGTGCTGATAAATTAAAAGATAGGAAAAAAACTGCTATTAGCAGCGAGTATAAATTTTTCATTTTAAAATTTTTAGTTATTAATTAATAGTATAAGTTCCCTCAGGATAAAGTTTTAACCAAGTGTTTAATTGACTTTTATTTCTAAGAGTTACTACTAAATTGTGGGCCTTAAAAACTATTGAAGGCGTACTATTTTTAATTTCTTGTAAAATCTTTTGTCTTTTGCTTTTGGCGATTCTTCTTTTGGACATATATCTATTTTTTAAATTTAGTTATACAAATATAATTATAATTTTCAAAAAGCATAACCTTTTTTAAAAAAAACTATACATTTTTAAAAAAACTTATTTATCCAAACCAAAAAAAAAGCATGTTTCAGGATTAATAATGTTTACGCACTCAAATATTTTCTAATAATATCAATATTTTAATGTATAGCTTTTAAAGTAAAAAATTTATAAAATTTATTAAAATATTCTGTTATTTAATTATTTTTGTATAAGTTTGTTAAATAAATACTATACATTATGGATTACAAAAGCACTAAACTATTTGAAGGATACAGCACCGCATTTAGACAATGGAGAGCAAAACACTCACATTGTCAATTTGTACATGGATATGCACTTAAATTCAAAGTTACCTTTGAAGGAAATCTAGATAAACTTAATTGGGTATGTGACTTTGGATGTTTCAAAAGAAATGGAATAAAAGATCACATGAACTATATGTTTGACCACACAACAATTGTTGCTAAAGATGATCCAGAATTAAATTCATTCAAAGACTTAGAAGAAAAGGGACTTATTCAACTAAGAATATTAAATCATGTAGGTTGTGAGAAATTTGCTGAATATGTTTTTAACTATATCAATACAAAAGTATTTGAAGAAACAGAAGGGAGAGTTAGAGTATTAAAGGTAGAAAGTTTTGAGGGAGGAACAAATAATTCTGCGTTGTATGAACCTAATAACGTTAGATCTTCTCTAAATAAAAGAAAAATAAATCAAATGATTAACAAATCTAAAACATTAATATAACCATGGATAATTACTTTATTGATAACAATAGTGAAGAACTTAATCAATCAGATCAACAAATCTTTGATGATATTACCGAAAAATTTGTTCCAAGAAGAAAAGCTATTTTAAATGATGAATTAGAGTTAGTAAAAACTGGGTTTGCTAACGGAGTAGCTGAAGGTTTTCCTCTGTCTAATGAAGAAAAAGAAGAAATGATTGACAATGCTGAAAAAGCTTTTGGAGAATTTTTAGATGCATTAAAATGTGATTGGAGAGATGACCCAAATTCAATGGAAACCCCAAGAAGAGTAGCCAAAGCTTATGTGAATGATTTATGGGCAGGAAGGTATACCGCAATAACACCTATCACATCATTCCCATCTGACGGATATGATGGTATTATTATTGAAAGAGATATTCCTTTAACATCAATGTGTTCTCATCACCACCAAGTTATTGGAGGCCTTGTACATATTGGATATATTGCAGGTGAAGGTGGTCAGGTAATAGGTTTAAGCAAACTAAATAGAATAGTTGAATTATTTGGGCGTCGTGGTGCAATTCAAGAGCAACTCACCACTGCAATACATAATGCGGTAGATAAAGTATGTGATGATAACAAAGGTGTTATAGTAACTATCGTTGCAACACATAATTGTGTTAGCTGTAGAGGAGTAAAACATCAAGGTGCTTCTATGGTTACAACAAAAGCCTCTGGTGCATTTAGAGATAATAACAACTTAGCGAGAAAAGAATTTTTTGACAGTATTAAAATTAGTTAAATTTTAACCACTCCATTTCCCTATGATATCTAAGACTATAGATATCATGTAAATAATTAAACCGAAAATTAGGTTTATGAATGCTATTTTAATACCTCCAGCCAATATTGATGGAGCTACATTTCCTACTTGTTCAATTACGTTAAAAGCTGAATATAAACCTAATAGAGCTGATAATAATCCAATTATAAAGGCTAAAATTCCTAATGACTTAACCAGTTCTTGTTTTTTAGAAAAAGCTATGACAACAGATATCAATAAAAAAGTTAATATCGACATCGTTAAAACTCCTCCCTGTAAAAACAAATCAATCATATAATTAATTATTTACCAATTTCTGTTAGTATTAATAGTTTGAGTTACATCATAATCAAAAGTAATTCCCATTTCATCAGAAACTTCAACAAAATTTGCAGAAAAAGAGGCGCTATTTTTATCTAATGAAATAATACTTAAAACTAAAGTAGTATCTGGTGTGTTAACAGTCAATACATCTGAATTTGCTGACCATGTACCACCTTCTACAACAGCATTAGAATTATCATATTCCATATAAGTTCCATCATCATTCATAACTAGCTTATATGGATCTAAAGAATCAGGATTAGTTTCCGTATAGTTAATTGTACTATCCAATATTGGAATACCCATCATTGAAGCTGTTATTGAACCAGTGACAGTTATCGATTGTGTAATCCACTCTCCTCCTGCAAATCCATAAACACAAGAACCATCATCATTTTCAGCGTCAACATTAAAGTTTGTTGCTAATGAATCAGTACAACCCTCCTCTTTTGTACAAGAACTAAATACAAATGCAATAGCAAAAAATAAATAAATAAAATTTTTCATAAGTTTTTTTTAGCAATATAAGGCTTTTATATTAGTCAAAAAAAAGCCTCTCATATTGAGAGGCTTTTTTCTTATATAAAAAACATTTATTGTAAAACTATCTTCTTATAAGTCAATCCATTATCTGATTTTAGTTCTAAAATATATATCCCTTTTTCAAAATTTTCTAAATTAATTTGTTTGATATATTCTCCTATAAATGAATCCTTTTTTTCTGAATATATAACCGCCCCAATCATATTGGTCAGCTTAATTTTGATATTTTGAATTTCATCTGAATTAAAAGATATATTAAAAATATCTCGGGTTGGATTTGGATATACATCAAAATTACTAATTGAATTATCATGTCCAATTTTTATTGATCCTGGTTGAGTCCAATAAATTGGGTTTGTCCAATCAGAACGATAAGAGGTAATATTTGAATTACAAAAAGTTCTACCTTGAGCTCGATATGATTCTCCAGGTGTTAAACCAAACTTATTTACTGCAACAGTTGGATAATAAACACCAAACCCTCCAGCTGTCTGCCATGATGAACCTGGAATATCAACACGCAGTGCTATTCTAGCAAAAACATAAGGTTCGTAAGTATTCCAATTAAATCTAGCTTTTTGGTGATTATTATTAAAAGTAGAAACATTTAAATATGCCATTGAAGGGCAATCTCCTTCTGTAGTGAATTGAACTGGTTGTGAATATGTTGATGATGTTCCTCCACAATAAAAAGCTTTCATTTTAAACTCATAAGTTGTACCAGCTGTTAAGTTTTGTAATGTTTTAGTAGTTGTAGCAAGTCCTGAATTACACAATCCGTTTCCAACTCCAGCAGATTTTGTTATCCAGTTTGGTGAGCCTAGTTCCCTATATCTTACATAATATTTCCATACCATACTACATTCATCATTCATATTTTCCCATGAAATCTCTGCTTTGGTATCAGTTACCCAATTAGTAGACAATGTATAAGGAGATGAATTAAGAGGATTACAATAATAGCATGAACCATCATCAATTGTAGCAAGAGAAAAATAATTGTCAGCATTTGGATCAGTACATCCAACATAAACACATGAGCCATCATCAACTAAGGCATCAGAATCGTAATTAAAAGCTAATGGATCCATACATCCATTTGAACTGGAATCAATTCCAACATTTAAACTTACAAATACAAAGCAACCACTTGCATCAATAATATAAGACGTATAAGAACCAGCAGGAATATCAACAAAATCAGGAGTTGTATCGTTTCCATATGATGATAACCAATAATAGTCATATGGTAAAGTTCCACCTGAAGCAAATGAATAAATTGCACCATCATTTATACCAATTCCAGAGGCATCAATAATTATATAATCTGAAGTAAAAACATCTGGCTCGTTAATCAAAAATGAAGCACTATCAGTAAAACCAAGATCATCAGTAACAACAACGGAATATACGCCACTGGATAAATTATATAGGTCTTCATTTGCCGAACCATTACTCCACTGATAAGTTAAAGGTAATACACCACCATTAACAGTTACGTTAATAGATCCATCATTTGCACCATTGCAGCTAATATCATTTACAATCGCATTAATAGAAGGAAGAGGGTAAGTACATGAACCATCATCAATTGATGCAGTAGAATCAAAATTTAATGCTAAAGGATCTTTACAACCATATATAAAAGGTAAACACATTCCACCAGAGTAAGGTGCTCCTCCAGAACGAACAATAATACCATTTGTATCAACTAATTCCCAAGAGATTTCATTTTGCCAAATACCTCCATTTACAGAAATCGAATAACAATCATTGTCAGGAATACAAAAAGATTCGGTTGCAAAATGTCCATTAGGAATTGGCCAAAGAGTAGTTGACCAAAACTGAGTTCCATTAGAACTATTAATTGTTAAAAAATTTCCATTCCAGCCATCTCCATAAGAATCATACATATTTAAAGTTAAATACGAACAATTAGAATATGTACAAGATCCATCATCAATTTCAGCAAATTGGTCATAATTATCTGCAGTTGGATCTTGACATCCAGCATTTGGATCATGTAAACGTAAAAAATCAATGCCAATATCACCTGTATTTGAACTTCCGACTACACCAACCATTCTAACCATAATTTCTGATGTATATGAACTTAAATCAACATGAGCTCCCCACCATGCATTACCCTGCTCACCACTTAATGACCACTCAGTAATCCAAGTCAAACCTCCATCAACTGAAACCTCTACTTTTAACTCTCCTGTTGAAGCACCGTACATATGATATTGAAATGATAAATGTAAGTTACTATAGTTAGACGGGTTTACACAATTTGTTGTAAGTGTTGCATAAGAACCAATAGGAAAAGAACCACACTCTAAATACATATACCAACTGCCCCACCATGTCTGAGAAGGACCTGTGTTAAAAGTCGGAGTTCCACCTTGATTTCTAACCCATGGTAAATTTGTAGTTTGACCAAAGCCATTATAAACACCGTTAGTCCAAGAGATTGGAAGAATTTCAAAACTTTCAAAAGGTGGAGTACAATCAGATGTTAAACAAATTGTATCATTATATGGAGCACCACCCCAAATACTTAAAGGTCTATCATATTCATCATGAATCCACCAAAGAACTTCAGATTGATTGGTACCACCATCACAAACAATAGTATAACAATCACTTGGCAAACAAACAGTATCAAGTCTATAAAAACCAGAATCTAATGTTGCAGAATAAAGAGTAATACCAGTTGAATCAATAATAGATAAGGAATTTCCATTCCAACCATCACCCAAACTATCATTTAGATGAACTAAAAAAGTATTACAATTTTGACTAAAACTTAAAAATGGCAGTAAAAGAAATGTGAGTAAAAAATTTTTCATAAGTATGTTTTTGTTGTTGATTTATAAACTTAAAACAAAAATTTGAGAAAAAACTGTAGAAATTTGAAATGAATGTTAACTAATTGTTATTTTTTTCAACAGTATCATAAATTAAATCCCAAGTAGATATTCCTTTAATCTTTAATTTCATTAAAAATAAAATTAAAACCTGAAATTCAATACCATAAAATTTTTGAAAAAACCCAATACTCTCAAAAGAAGAATTAATAACAAATACAATTAAGATTCCAATTAATGATAACCATAAACCTGATTTTTTTAATAAGAAAATTAATGAATTTCCTAAAATCATAAAAAAGGACCCAACTAAAAGTAAAATTGTTTCAAAAGGATATCTTAAATAAAACTCTTGGCCTGTCAAAATAATATTTACGTAAGCAAACATTAATGAAAAGGAATAAATTATCGATAATAACAAGCTTAATTTCAAAAGAAAAAAAGAAGGTTTTGAAGATTTAAAAACAGAAAAAATCAATTGTAAATATTTATTGCAAATTTACGATATTCTAAACTGAAGAATTAATCTTTAATCGATAATTATCTTCTTTTCATATGATCCATCATCATAAATTAAAACCCTTGGTGCTTTATTATTATTCTGGATTTTTTGGCCAAGTATGTTAGTCTGATAAATTAATCTTCGATTAGGGTTTATTGGTTGATTAAATATAGATGTTGTAATATTTGTATTTTCAATTACTATATTTTCATCTCCTTGCTGATAATCCAAAAATTGAAAAATAAAAACAAACATTTCATCATCTGTATTTAAACCAGACTGTACTGGAGATGGATTTGGATTTGTAGCAGAAACGGTATTGTCATAACTTCCAAAGGAATATATTATACTACCTGCAGGAATTTTCAAAAATTTCTTGTACAAATATGCTCCTTGCCATTCAAAATCCCATTTATTAATTCTAACCAGATTTATCGTATCATTAGTTGGAGTAACTGCATAACATTCCATATGCTTTCCTAAAAGATGCATGTGAGGATAAATAGACATTAATGACATATCATCAATAATTGGACCATAAGTTGATGACATTTGAGTAATTTGATTTGGAGGAATTAAAAAAGGAGGGTCTGGAGGTAAGCCTTCATTAATAAGATACTCTGTGTAAATTGGTCTTATTGTAGTATTTTGAGGATAAAAGTAAAATCTCACCTTTGTGCTATCTATTTGTCCAAAAGTTCCCTCAGGATAGTGTAAACCTAAAGCAATATTACTATTTGCTGGAATCTCAATTCCAAATTTATTTAATGAATCATTTGGAAATTCCATTGGAACTGAGCCAGGGGCATATGTATAAACCTGATCACCAAGTGGTGCCATACAATTATTAGATATTGGTGGATTAAGGCCATATTCATCAATCGCAACAAGAACGTGATGGACAATTTCAATATTACCAGGAATTACTTCTATAGCCCTTACTTGCCTATCTTGAAATAATCCAGAAGGAATAGAAAAACATACATAATCATCAGAATTAGAATTTGCATTACTTGAATACGTTGGAATTCGAATTTCTAAATCTGCTGGTCCTAAATTTGAATTGTTTGAAAAATTAGGAAGAGGTGGTAATAAATTAGTGTCTCCTAAAGGAACACCTGCAGCAATCCAATCCGTAATTTTTGATATTTCATCAAATGATAAAATATTCTCGTATGCGAATCTGTTGTAAGTTGTATCTGGAGGCCAAGGTGGCATTTCACCAGTTGATGTTACATGCTGAATTAAACCAGCATTAGAAACTGCATTGGAATAGGTTTCAAATGAAAGTGGAGCGATACCACCTGTATGATGACATTGTAAACACTTATTATAAATTATGGGGGCTATATCTTCAGAATAATTAGGATTTTGAGAAAAACTAATTGATGTAGAAAATATAAATACGATTAATAGTCTCTTCATAATACAAACATAAATGAATTCAAACAAAAAAATATTTTTTGATAAGAAATTTCTTATAAAGCTTAGCTTATGATGCTTGACAAGATGAACAATGACCTTCTAGAATTACTTGATAATTTTCAATAATAAACCCATTATGTTTTTTAATTACTGGAAATTCAAAATCATTTAAGCAAAAGGTTTCATTGCATTTTGAACATAGTAAATGAGCGTGATCATGTGAGTGAGATTCTGGCTTACATTCGCTTTGACATAATGAATATCTTAATAAATTGTCTTTATCAGGAACTTTATGTATTAGACCAGATTTCTCAAAAGAATCTAGGGCTCTATAAATAGAAGCTTTATCAACAGAAGATGCAAATTCTTTTGTGATAAATTTTACTGATAAAGAATTTGTTGAATTATAGAATAATAAATATAATTCTTTTCTAAATTTAGTTTTTTTCAAACCATATTTAGTAAAAGTATTATCTATAAAATCTATTTCTGACATAAATAAAAGTAAATAAAACGCAACTCAATTGCGTTAAAATACATAATTTTGCAACAAATTGAATTCATGGAAACAAATTTAACATATAAAGCTGATATAATTGGTGCATCTGCCAGCCTATTATGCATGATTCATTGCCTAGCAACTCCATTTATATTTTTTATAAAATCTTCTGCTTCACTTTGTTGCAGTGAAACACCGATATGGTGGCAATCACTTGACTATTTATTTTTAACAGTTGCATTTTTTGCTGTTGTTCACATTATAAGAAATAATAGAAGTAAGAAATGGTTAAAATCTATGTTAATTATTAGCTGGATTGGTCTCCTTTTAGTAACACTTAACACCACATTTTTCATCTTTCATATATCAAATGAATTAGCTTATGCTCCAGCAATTCTTCTTGTTACTCTTCATCTCTACAATTCAAATCTCTTCTCATCATTAATAAAAAAATAAAAAACCCTTGCAATTTAAAATTACAAGGGTTAAAATCTAATAAATTGAACTTTTTTATTTATTTCCAAAGTTAAATCCAACTGTAACAGTAACCCCAAGACCAGAGGCTAATTTTTCTCCACTTTCAGGATCTCCTAAAAAATGATTATCTCTAGAAGGAACAAAAGCAATATTTACAGGAACATTTAAATCTCCAGACTTAAAGGTATGTCCTGCAGCAATTACAAGACCAATTCCAGTTAATGATGCAGTAGGTCCCATTGCAACCTCAAAACCGGAATTTTTTCTAATTCCTAAAAGCCCACTAAATGATGGAACAATAGTTCCTCTTTCTAGTCCACCTACAAACCCAATCCATTCAATTATTCCAGAAAACTCTTGACCTTCTTTCAGTATTGTCTCCCATTGCCAGCCAAGTTGTGTCATCATAGCTTGCTTTTGAGTATAATTAACTTCTGTTTCATCACCAATATCTCTTTCATCGTTTAGAATATCTGCTAATAATCCAGGACCTACTACAGTAATACCGAATCTAGGACCAGAATTTTTAACAGCCTGAGAATATAAATCTGATGGAATTATAAATACAAATAGAAATAAAACAATTGTAAAGTTTTTAAAGTAATTTTTAATTTTCATAGTTTAATTTTTAAAATTCTGGTCAAAGAAAAAAAATTTAAAAACTAATATTATGCATTACATATATTATGCATGGCATAACAATTAGAGATATCAAACATTTTTTCTATTTTTAAAAAAAAAATAAAATGAAAAAAATAATTTTAGTAGGTCTAATTACTTGCCTAGGAACTTTATCATATTCTCAAAAATTTAGCATCTCTGTTGGAGGAAATTTAGCCAATGTAAGCTTAGGTTCTGATTTAGAGGAATCTTTCACATCATTGGGTATAACTAAAAATGGAATTATTGGGGTGTCAGGTTCTTTTATGTCATCATTTGAAATTGGAGATATGATGTATCTTGAGCCAGAACTGTCTTTTGTTCAAAAAGGATGGGCATTGTCTTCAGAACTAATTGATGACGACTTACAATGGACATTCAATTTTCTTGAACTTAGTCCAATGCTTAGATACGGGGTAAATGATGAGTTTTCAATAATCTTAGGACCAGTTGTTGGCTATGCACTTTCTGGAACAAATGATGTAAGTGAAATTGATAATAATGGAAATACAACCATTACTACAGAGGAAATTGACTTTGAGGAAGCTGGATTAAATCAAATAGACTTTGGATTAAATTTAGGAATTTCATTTATCATAAATGAAACATTAGACTTTAGAACAGGTTACAGCTTAGGGTTTGCAGATTTAGATAATTCTGGTTTTGACAATAGCTCTGTTAAAACAAATGGAATTTTCTTAAAAATTGGATATTTATTTGGTGATTACTAATTTTTAATTTATCTCAAAATTAGCAAACCCCTTTATGTATAAATAAAGGGGTTTGTTTTTTAAATAATATTTAATGGACTAAAATATCATCTAATTTATAAGTTAAAATATTATTATTTGTACTTAACACTTCTTGAATCATTCTATTTGCAAGAAAATTCACTGTAATAGGTTTTAGAGATTTAAACAATCCAAAATTATTTAAGATACTAAATATTTTTATTCCTATTTTCTCATTACTTCTTAACAAATCCTGCTGTCTTATTAGAAAAGAAGGTTGAAATATTTGAATACTTTGAAAATTTAATTCCTTAACAGAATCTTCTAGCTTTCCTTTAATTTTAGGATAGAAAAACATAGAATTTGAATTAGCTCCGGCAGAAGAAACAAGGGAAAATGAATTCACATTATTATTTGATGCTATTTGAGCAAATTGATATTGATAAGAAAAGTCAACTAGATATTGTTTTTCTTTACTACCTGCAGCTTTTAATGTTGTTCCTAAAGCAGAAAACAAAACATCACCTTTTACTAAGTCTTGATATTTATCGAGTTTTAAAAAATCAATGCAATGAATTATTAGCTTATCATGAATAATATTAGGTTTTTTTCTTACAAAAATCGTAACACTACTAAAGTTTTCGTTTTCTAATAATAAACTAACTAATTCTCTACCAGTAGCTCCAGTAGCTCCAATTACTAATGCATTTAATTTTTTCATATTGTAAAATTACAATATGAGTTGAACACATAAGTTTTTTAAACTTAATTTAATTAAATAGATAGTAAGAATATAAATTTGCAAAAAATTTAAAAAAAGAATTGTGAAAAAAGATAAGGATACAGTTTTAGTGACTGGAGCAAATGGTTATGTTGCTAGTTGGATAGTAAAAAAATTAATTGATGAAGGACATACTGTTCACGCTACTGTTAGGGACATTAATGACACTTCAAAAACAGTTCATCTTAAATCTCTTGAAAAAGGAAGTTCAGGAAAATTAAAGATTTTTGAAGCAGATTTATTAATTGATGATTCATATGAAGCAGCTATGGAAGGTTGTAGCGTAGTTTTTCATACCGCCTCTCCTTTTAGGTTAGATATTAAAGATCCTCAAAAAGAATTAATTGACCCTGCTTTAAGAGGCACAGAGAATGTATTAACAACTGCAAATAAAATTAGTTCAGTAAATCGTATTGTTCTTACTAGCAGTGTTGCTGCAATGTATAGTGATTCATCGGAATGCAAAAATTATAAAAATAACGAGCTAACTGAATCAGCATGGAACACTACAGCATCACTCTCTTACCAACCATATTCTTTTTCAAAAACACTTGCCGAGAAGAAAGCATGGAAAATACAATCACAACAAAATAAATGGGAATTAGTAGTAATTAACCCTAGTTTAGTTTTAGGACCATTCATAAATAGTAAAGATGCAACATCTGAAAGCTTTAAAATCATAAAACAAATTGGTGATGGAACATTTAAAAAATGGATACCAAAAATGGGTATTGGATTAGTTGATGTTAGAGATGTCGCAAAAGCGCATTATTTAGCAGCTTTTTCCAAAAACGCAAATGGTAGGTACATAACTTGTGCTCACAACACAAATCTTTTAGAGGTTTCTAAAGAACTACATTCTTTATTTGGAGAGAAGTACAAAATACCGACAGAACCTGCTCCAAAATGGCTAATATGGCTTTTAGGACCATTTTTGAATAAAGCACTAACAAGAAAATATATATCTAATAACTTAAACCATACCTTTAAAGCAAGTAACCAAAAAATTAAAAAAGAATTAGATATGAATTTTAGAGCTATGAAAGAAACTCTTAATGACACATTTCAATCACTAATAGATAGTAAAATCATTTAATCTATTGTTATCTTTTTCTTCACAGAACCATCAGAATATTTATAAAACTGTATTTGATTCTTTTGAAAAATTACTCTAGAGCCTAATGGGTTAAAGATATATTCTAATTGTTTATCTGTTTTAAAAATATCTTCGATTCCTGTTGTATTAAAACATTTTGACTGAACCTCAATATTATAAAAGAAGTAATAATAACCAGGCTGTGAGGCACTAGAACCTTTAATGTTTATCATACTAGCAATGTTATAGGGATATATCGGCCCTGAATTATTTCTATATAAACCAGAGTTAGTTCCATTTATTCCAAGTTGTAGATTTGTTGCAGTAGGAACATCAAAATTTAATATAATATTTTGTTTTCCTGGAGATACATAAAGTGTAGTATCATCAATAACGGTTCCATTACTGTTTCTTAACTCAAAGGTTATTGACCTGTAGTTTTCAGCATAGATATCACAAGATTTAATTAGACAATTTTCATAGCTGTCAAAAATCAAATATTGATTATTATTAAAATAAGAGCCACCTCCAATATTATTATCAATAGCACCGCCGTTAAAAGAGTTTACATTTGCATTTGGATTATAGTTTGAAGCTGTTGGATTTAAACACCCAAGAATTGCCGTAACACAACTACCATCATCAAAGCATGCATTGGGATCATAATTAATAGATGAAGCATCAGTACATCCAGAAACATAACAGCAGCTTCCATCATCATATGTAGCTAAACTAGAATAATTAAATGCCAATGGGTCAATACATCCACATTGGTTATCTAATTTATATTTATACATTGAGATAGGTAAAATTGGACTACTATAATTATTATTTTCACCTAAAAGGAAATAAGCATCACATCCAATTACAAAACTACCTGGAGCCCATATTGCATCGCCTGGATGAGAGTTTAACTGAACCCATGAATCATTAACAGGATTATATTGCCAAAATTCACCATTATCCAGAGGGTTATGATCATCTCCATCGCCACTTAAAACATATCCTTTTCCTTCATATGCAAACTGAGTTCCAGCAACTCTTGCCTCAGATGGAAAGTTGTTTAATTGAGTCCATGAATCATTAACAGGGTTATAACGATAAAAGTCATTATAGATATAATTATTTGAACTAGGATTACTACCTGGACCAACAACACTACCATGACCAAAACCAACATAGACATAATCTCCAATTCCAAAGTAATATGGGTGGTGTCTATTATTTCCTATTATATCACTTTTCTGTGACCATGAATCGAGTAAGACATCATATTCCCACCAATCACCTAAATTACCATTATCATTACTACCGCAACCAACATAAATCTTATTATTTACAGCTACCATGGCAGGGTGATTTCTACCATCACCAATAAAATTTGACAATTGAGTCCATGTGTCATTTGTCATATTATATTGCCACCAATCCGTAGGAAAAGTTCCGTTATCTGTAGATCCAAATCCAAGATAAGCTAAATCACCTATTGAAACTGCATAGGAATATCCTCTACCAGAGCCTGGAAAGTCTTGAAGCTGTGTCCATGAATCATTGAATTTATCATACTTAAAAACATCGGTTAAATAACTACCAGAGACAACAAAGCCATAATTATCATTAGAAAATGTAATTGGATGATGTCTTCCATCTCCAATAAAATTTGATGAAGTTGTCCAATTTTGAGAAAGTATAGCCAAAGGTGAAAGAATGAGAATTATAATGATTTTTTTCATATTGCAAATTTACAACATGAGTATCACTTAATCAATAAAAATTTTCTTTTCAACTGTACCGTTCTTATACATGTAAATTAATGGGATGTTATTTTTTTTGCTTGTCTCTCTACCCAAAAAATCAATAACTTTATCTAACTCTTTAGAATACTTATTTACTTCTTGATTTATATTAGTTACATTACAAGGTAAATCATTTAAATAGTCCCATAATTCATTAACAAAATTCATTGGAACCAAAGAGCTATCTGGATTTTGTCCCATTCTAATTAAAACTAAATCCTGGGATGGAACAACATTAATTATTTGACCATTTTTTCCAAGTGCTGCAATTAAATCATTAGGCGCATTTGGAAATAATTTTCCATTAAAAACAAATTGAAATCCGGGAAGCATATAACTAGCTTTCCCATTCAACCACCATAAATAACCATATGAATTATTTAATGTTTGAGAAGAACTAATCATCTGATTAAAATAATTTGTATCATTCATAATCTGATTACCATTCCAATATCCTTGATTTTGAATAAATAATCCAAAACGAGCCATACTTCTCGATGTGCTAGAAAATAAATTATCATATCCATTGTAAACAAAAAAACCGTCCATTCCAATTGGATTTAAAATATTTTGTATTGAAAATAAATTTAAACCTTGTCCAGTAGCATTTTCTAAAACTGGACGAAGAAGAGTATATGGCGCATTATGATATCTCCATCGGTTTCCAGGGTCTACTACACAAGTTAAACATGTATCATCAGTACAAAAAGGATTAGGCACTAAATCATCAAGACCTGACGTCATCGTAAGTTGATTCCAAATAGTTATTTTTTCTTCTTCTAAAGAATTACAACTTGTCCATCCATTACCAAGATAATTAGAAGTTGTATCAGAAATTTTTAGATAACCATCTTCTTGAGCAATTCCTACAAGGCATGACATTAAGGTTTTACCTGCAGAAGCCCAATACCAAAAAGACGTGTCAGTATGTCCATTAAAATATTGCTCTAGAACAATTTTACCATTTTTTAATAAAATAAAAGATTTAGAATTAGTTGCGTCTAAAAAACTGTAAAGGCTATCAATTTTTTCTTGACACCAATTAAAATCAGTTGATGGTATCGTATCCCAATTAGATGAATTATTCGGAGGGAAATATGTTTGTGAATTAGAAAAAAATGATAAAATGCAAAAAATAAAAATTAGAACAATTCTCATAGGATTTCAAAATTAATAATAAAATATATCACCATATTTATTATTTTTATTTAATGTTTGAAAAAATTAAAATTATTGAATGCCCAAGAGATGCAATACAGAGCATAAAGACATTTATTCCTACAGATATAAAATTGAGCTATTTACAAAAATTAGTAAATGTTGGTTTTGATGTAATAGATATTGGGAGTTTTGTTTCTCATAAAGCTATTCCTCAACTAGCAGACACAGCTACAGTAATAGAATCAATTGATTTGTCCAATTCAAACTCTGAACTACTTGTTATTGTTGCTAATAAAAAGGGAGCAATAAATGGATCTAAGTACGACAAAATTAGTTTTATTGGTTATCCTTTTTCAATTTCTGAAAATTTTCAAATAAGAAATACAAATAAGTCAATAAAAGATTCAGAAAAAGAACTAGCAGAAATTTTAGAAATTGCTGATAGAGCAAACAAAAAAGTGGTAGTGTATTTATCAATGTGTTTTGGTAATCCTTATGGTGAGCCATGGAATGTTGAAATTGTTAATCATTGGGTATCAAAACTCATTGATATGAATGTGAAGATTATTTCATTAAGTGATACAATTGGAACATCTAATAAAGAATCAATAAAAACAATTTTTAGCTCTGTACTTAAAAACCATCCCAAAATAGAATTTGGGGCACATCTACATTCTGACCCAAATACATGTCATGAAAAAATAAAAAGTGCATTAGAAGCTGGATGTACCAGATTTGACGGGGTAATTAAAGGATTTGGGGGATGTCCAATGGCTAGTAATGAACTAGTTGGTAATATACCAACTGAAGATATCTTATCAGTTTTAAATTCAAAAAATATTACAACGAATATTAATTCAGAACTCTTTGATAAATGCTATAATTATTCAGCAGAAATATTTAACAAGTTCAAATAAACTGATAAGCTACTATTAGCTTTTATTTTATTAAATGATTAGAGATAATTTCAAGCAACTCTCTTTTAGAGTGTTTTATTTGAATCATTTTTGAATCTTTTAATGCTTGAATAAGAGGATGAAGTTCTAAGTCGTCAAAATTATCAAACAATTCAAAACATTGTGAAACTACTTTATCCATTAACTGGATAGTTAAGTGAGAAGTCATAGCAATTTCTTTTTTTGCATTTTCATCAAAATTTGAATTATTGTAAATTGAAAGTAAATAACTTTTATAACACTCAGTATCTGAGGATAATTGGGCTATTTGATGTCTAATAGATTGTGAATTTTTTCTATTATCCTTATTGATATAATTAATAGTTGTATTTAATGTTTCTTCAGAAATGGCAATACACTTGATTGCTAAGCTCAAATCATTTTCTTCAGAATTTTTTATTGATGAGATCATTTCATCATAATTAGATGTAATTAAATCTGATGGGCTTTCTTGTAAATTATTTGGTGAATTTACTTTTTCATATTTCATATCATCAATTACGATTTTTGCAATAATCTCTCTCATAATTTCTGAAGTCCCCCCACCTATTGTTCCAATTCTAGAATCTCTATACATTCTTGCCATTGGATAATCTTCAGTATATCCATTCCCTCCAAAGAATTGTAAACATTGAGTAGAAATTTTTTCATGTAACTCAGTTACAAGTAGTTTACCCATTGAACATAATTTAACATCATAAATTCCTTTATCAAATAAATCACAACAGTAATAACTAAATGCTTTTAAAGCTTCTTGTTCAGAGGATAGTTGAGAAAATCTATGTCTTAAAACTTCAAATTTATCTATAGTTCTGCCAAAAGCCTTTCTTTGGGACATATAATACAACGATTCTGATAAAGCAAACTCATTAGTGGCAACTAGACTAGGGAGAAAACAAAGTCTTTCAAGCTGTAGGCCGTTCATTAGATAGTAAAAACCTTTACCCTCTTCTCCAATCAAATTTTCCTTTGGCACTAGTACATTGTCAAAACCAAGTTCTGCAGTGTCTGAGGAATGCCAACCAAGTTTATTGATTTTATTTTTAGTAATACCTTTTTGATTAAGCTCTACACATAATAAACTAACTCCTTTTGATCCAGCTTTGGAATCTGTTTTTACAACTAAAACTACTAAATCTCCATAAATTCCATTAGTTATAAAAGTTTTTGATCCATTTACCACATAATGATCATCAACTAGCTGTGCTCTTGTTTGTATATTCTTAGTGTCAGACCCAGCGTCAGGTTCAGTAATTCCAATACAACTTATTAAATCCCCAGAAATAATTCCAGGTAAATATTTATCTTTTAAATAATCATTTCCATATTTATAAATATATGGCGCAGACATATATTGAACTACTTGTTGAGTAATAACAAAACCTCCACTATTTAATCTTCCCAGTTCTTCATTTAATATGACTTCAAAAAAGAAATCTAAATTACTACCACCATATTTTTCAGGTAAGCTTAAACCTAAAAAACCCATATCACCCATTTTTTTCCAAATAGACTTTGGTATTCTTCCCTCTTTTTCCCAGGTGTTAATATTTGGGCGAACTTCCCTTTCAAGAAATTCTCTTAAACTCTCTCTAAATAAATTATGTTCTTCTTTAAAATAACTCATATTTATACCTGTAAAAGACCCATATTAAACTTTTTATCAATTGGTGAATGATTTGCCGCTTCTATTCCCATAGAAATCCAAGTTCTTGTGTCTAGTGGATTAATAATTGCGTCAGTCCAAATTCTTGCAGCTGAATAATAAGGAGATATTTGCTGATCATAGCGTGATTTTATTTGATCATATAGTTCAGCTTCTTTTTCACTTGTAATCTCTTCACCGCGCTTTTTTAATGATGCTGTTTCAATTTGAAGTAATACTTTGGCAGCAGAATTTCCACTCATAACAGCTAATTCTGCACTTGGCCAAGCAACAATAAGTCTTGGGTCATAAGCTTTACCACACATTGCATAGTTTCCAGCACCATAAGAGTTTCCAATAATCACAGTAAATTTTGGAACCACAGAATTACTTACAGCATTAACCATTTTTGCTCCATCTTTTATAATTCCAGCATGTTCTGATTTACTTCCGACCATAAAACCGGTAACATCTTGTAAAAAAACTAAAGGAATTTTCTTCTGATTACAATTAGCAATAAAACGTGTTGCCTTATCAGCTGAGTCGTTATAGATAACTCCACCGAATTGCATTTCCCCATTTTTAGCTTTCACTAATTTTCTTTGATTGGCTACAATACCTACTGCCCATCCATCAATTCTAGCGTAACCCGTTAAAATTGTTTTACCGTAGCCTTTCTTGTACTCATCAAATTCTGATTTATCAACCAAACGTTTAATAATATCTAACATTTGGTATGGAGTATTTCTATCTTTTGGTAAAATTCCTAAAATTTCTTTTTCTTTTTCTTTTGGTTGAAAACCTTTTATTTTGTTAAAACCAGCATTATCAGCATCTCCAATTTTATCAATTATATTTTTTATTTTATCTAATGCATCTTTATCATCTTTCGCTTTATAATCAGTTACACCAGAGATTTCACAATGAGTTGTTGCACCCCCCAAGGTTTCGTTGTCAATATTTTCACCAATAGCTGCTTTAACTAAATAACTACCTGCTAAGAAAATACTAGCTGTCTTATCTACAATTATAGATTCATCACTCATTATTGGTAAATATGCGCCACCAGCAACACAACTACCCATAACAGCAGAAATTTGAGTAATTCCTAAACTACTCATTATTGCATTATTTCTAAAAATACGACCGAAATGTTCTTTGTCAGCAAAAATTTCATCTTGCATTGGCAAATAAACACCTGCTGAATCTACTAAATAGATTATTGGAATTTTATTTTCAATCGCAATTTCCTGAGCTCTTAAATTCTTTTTTCCTGTAATAGGAAACCATGCGCCAGCTTTAACAGTAGCATCATTAGCAACTACAATGCATTGTTTTCCCATAATATAACCTATTTTAACTACTACACCTCCAGAAGGACATCCACCATGTTCATGATACATATCATCAGCAGCAAATGCACCAATTTCTATAGAATTAGTTTTTTTATCTAAAAGGTAATCTATTCTTTCACGGGCAGTTAATTTACCTTTCTCGTGATGTTTATCAATTCGCAATTGACCACCACCTAATTTAACTTTTTTAAAACGTTTACTTAATTCTGAAATTAAACGATTATTATATTCCCTATTTTTTTTGAAATTATCATTCATCAAGCAAACTTAATCAATTATCAATCAAATTAAAAATAAGTGTTTTTACTAAAAATACATGAGATGATTAGCAATTAAAGTAATTTCCAAAACAGAAAAAAAACTAATCAACAACAACTTTTTTCTGAACCAATCCATTATCATCAATCTCTATCATTAGAATATTTTTCTTAGGCTTAATTAATTGTCCAAAAACATTATAAAACTTATTCTCAGTATTGTTAAAATTAAATTCATTTATTATTGTAGGATTATAAAAAAGGTTAATTCCTACAGGCAAATGATCTGAAATCATGTTATCATATATTTGGAAAGAGCCTATATAATTATCAACTCTTATAGTTTGAACATCTTGATATATGTTATTTAAATTATCAAATAGGGGTTGATTTATGATTATATGATCTAAATGAGATGGCCAAGAAGGATAAGACCAATCATCAGAATTTTGAAATGGAATAAATTTATCAGCGAATAAGTAATTTAAGCTGTCATTAATTATTGTTGTGAAAACATTATGATTATTTTCTTCAATTAAATCATTTAGATCACCAACTATAACAACATTTTTATTTATGAAGTTTAAATCAATATAATTCTTCAATAAACTTATAGCATTATAACGTCTAGTTTCCTCATCACTACTATCGCCTAAATCTAGAATTCCATCTCCACAACACTTAAAATGATTGTTAATTATAACGTAATCTTCACCTTGATAATTCACTTCTAAAACAAGTGGTAATCTGCCAGCAAAAACATAATTTTCTGAATTTAGAATAGTATAAATTGAATCTATATTTAGATTTTTCTTGTAAACATATGCTAAATTAAGATTGGAATTATTTGTGGAAAAACCATTATATAAATCTAATTTACTAATTAGATTATTAAATTCAGAAACACTGTTGATTTCCTGTAAAGCAATAATTTCAGCATCTATAATCTCAATAATTTCTTTTACAGAATCAACAGTTACTATACCTTGTTTTGGAAACCACTCTACATTCCAAGTAACAATGTCAAATGAATTTTGATTTGAAAAATTTATTTGTGTAAAGCCAAAAAATGGAAAAACCAGAAAGAAAATTAGTGTTTTATTCACAAAGCAAATATATGCCCCACCCTTAGTATTACAATTAAATTAAATAAGTTTTTTATATTTTTGAATAAATTATTAACTCATATGGAAGAAAATAGTCAAAACCCTCTTGAGCTAGAAGAAAAACTATATAGCATTGATGAATTTGGTGCTATTATAAGAAATAAATTTGGTGGTGACAATAACATTTCTAATACCATGTTAGGTGAAATATTTCTTGCCAAGTTTCCTATGTATTCATGTAAAATAAAAAAATCTAAAAACCATATTTCCCAAAAAAGTTGTGGATGTTGTTAATCCTTATCTTTAGAAATTAACTTCATATTTTTTACCCAAAATCTCTTTTATTAAACCATTTTTCTTTTGCATACAATTGCATATCAGCAACCTGATCATTTTCATCTATTATCTCTAAGCCCAATAAAGTTTCAATTATATCTTCCATTGTAATTATACCATCAAATCCACCATATTCATCAACAATTAGAGCAATATGCTCTTTTTTTTCTAAAAATTGATTGAACAATGAAAATACATTAACGGTATTTGGAACGGTTAAAATTTCTCTTTTTAGGTCTTTAAGTTTAATACTTTTATTATCTGACATTTTTTCAATAACATCTTGTAAAAAGATATAACCAGTAATATTTTCTATATCATTATTATATAGTGGAATCCTAGAATATTTAGAAAAATTTTTATCTTTTTTAAAATCATCTATACCTATAGATTCATTTGCTAAAAAAACAACGACTCTTGGAGTTAATATTTCAGATGCTTTAATCTTCTGTAAATCAATAATATTCTGAATTATTCTATTTTCTTGCATTGAGAATATGCCTTCACTATATGCTTGATTTGATAATGCTGACAGTTCCTCTCGAGTAACTTTATTATTCTTATCCTTAGAAAATAATTTAGTTATCTTAATTGAAATAATTACTACAGGATATGTAATAAACAACATTACTTTAAGAATATAATAAGTAGACTTTGAAAATCCTCTCCAGTAATTTGCACCTATTGTTTTTGGAATTATTTCAGAGAAAAATAGAATTAAAATTGTTAGTAAAGCAGAAGCTAGTCCTAAAAAATCATCACCATATATATTCGTTACTTGTGCACCAACTCCTGCAGCACCAATAGTATGAGCAACGGTGTTTAATGTTAAAATTGCTGCTAAAGGTTTATCAATATTTTTTTTGAGTAATAAAAATGATTTTGACCATGAATTTTCTGTTTCTATAGACATTAAGTAAGATTGCGGAATACTTAACAAAATAGCTTCAACCAAAGAACAAATAAAGGAAATAAATAAAGCTAAGAATAGATAAAATAATAAGGCATTCATTACTAGAACAAAATTATAAAAAAAGAAAGAATAAATAAAATAACTTTTTTATGTATAATGAATAAAAAAGTATATTCTTGAAAGTATGTACAGGAAATTATGTATCAATTATTTAGAAAAATATTTTTTTTCTATTGATCCATCACTATAAATGTAAAATAATAACCTGTTGACTTCAAAGATTGCTTCTCTTCCTAATAAATCAACAACCTTAACTAAACTTTTATTATTTACAGAATGATTTTCAATTGCTGTCTGTGTGTTTTGATCTACACCTGGATTATTATGAATAAATGTCCAAGACCCATAAAGTGTTCCTGATGGAAATGTATCTATATACCAAAATAATTGATCCTCAAAAAGACAATTTAATGATTCTCCAGTGAGAGGTAACCCTTGATTAATATACCAATTATCTAAATTAGCTGAATCATTTACTAGATTTACTGTAACATCTACTGTATCAGTAAGAGGCCAACTGTGACCAAAAGATATTGTCGATGCATCAACTAAGGTATCTAGATGTAATAAATTTCCTTGCTGATCACTAAACTGCCATATAAAAATATTATATTCTTGAGGGTGAGTCAAATACTGACCTGAATGATAGATACTAATAGAAGTTTCTTGAGAACCAACATTTATAGACATACCTAACATGTCACAAGGAACAGCTGTTATTACTTGAGCTTGTGTTGTTTGTATCAACCCAAAAGCAAAAACTAAAACTATTAAAATTCTTTTCATAATAATTAATTATTAAATCTAAGGAGAAAATTTATTATAACTTCATTTTTGAGGTTAAACTCTTATGTGTTCAACAGTAATATAAATAGTGTTTTTTGCAAATTGAAATTTGATTTTTTAGCTTATTCTATTGAAGAAATTCCAGCAGAAATATCTCCAAAGAATTGATAAAAATTAATTTTACCATCATTATCAAAATCAAAGGACATATACAATGGCAAAGTAATAGACTTTCCATTTTCAGTGTTATTAACAGTCCAATCAAAATAAAATCTAACTGAACCATCCATTTCTTTAGTTTCTGCATTAACACCCGGTAAAAAGTTTATCGAAGCAGAATTAGCAAAATCATATTTAGCCCACATCTCTTTATGTAAAGAAATTCTATCATCAACATTTGTCGGTCCTTTTGAATTAAAATAAGTACCTCTTACTTTACAGGTATCATTAAAATATTTTTTATAATCAATGCTTTCATTCACAAAATCATTAAGATATGATTGAACAGTATTACAGTTATTTATAAATTTTTGTTCAGCATCTGAACTTATATTATTTCTTTCATTTTGCGTAGTACATGAAAATAAAAAAGTTGCTATTATTACTAAAATTGAATATTTCATTTTTTTAATTTAAATTTAATCAAATCTATAAAAAAGTTTTAATAGTTAGATCTTATCCTCCCATTCCAGAGCCCCCCATACCTGCTAAACCTAATAAAAAAAACAAAAAAACAGAAATACCTAAAGTCCAAAAAATCATCTTTTTTGATTTTTTGTCACCATTAGAAATACTACTACTCCATATTTTTTTACCTAAAAATATTGCAGCATAGAAAAATGCAAATGCTAGAGTTAGAGGAAGAAGTAATAACGCTTTAGGCCCATCATAATCATTTACCAAAAAACCCTCAGTTATAAAAACTGAAATTGTAGCAATTCCAAAAAAGCAAGAAGCAAGAAAAAGAATGGCATTTTTAGCAGATATATACCAAGGACTCTCATAAGTTAAATTTACAAGCGACATATCATCTATTTGAGTTGTCAAGATTGGAAAAGATGCAAAGCAATAACTTGCTATTGTCGCAAGAAGTGTAAATAGAATAAATTTTTTCATTGTGTTAGTATTAATATTGTAAAACTACAACTCCAAAAAAAGAAATCTATGCTAAACATAGTAACTAAAAGTATTTCATTTATGTTTAGCGTGTTTTATAATAACTTTATGTTTGTCAACAATTTGCTAAAAAAGTTCGAAATAAGGACGCTTAGGTCCACTAAAACAAAACAACCAATTGTATAGATTTAGATTTATTACAGGTTTATCCTCCAAATGCAGCTCCAAGACCACCACTCGAAATTACTACAATGATAAACGAAATACCAACTATAGCAGAAATTAATCCAATAATTAAACCCGTTATCTCTTTCCAATTAACTTTTCTTGTCAAGCCAATTATTCCAAATGTAATAGCTGAAACTGAAAATAGTAATGAACTTCCTATATCAGGAAGGATTAGTAAACTTAATATCGATAAGTAAAAAGACAAGTTACCCCAAATTTTTTTTTCTTCAGCATAAGCTGGTGCTTCTATGTTTTCAGAAATTAAAACTATCTCTTTCTCATTTACAGGAAACGAAGCATAACTTAAATTACCTAACATCATTAAAACAAAAAGAAAATTTATTTTCATATAAAAATTATATAATATCTAATTTATTTAATTCCATTTTAATATTAACCACCAGGATTATAAACACCAACAATACCAAAGAAAATGCTTAATAATAAAACTAAAGAGAGAATTCCAAGTACAACATAAGTTAATATTCTAACCCATTTAACTTGATTTCGCCATGCTCTCCACCATGATCTAAATAAAAAATATAAGCCAGGAATAAGAATTGAAAAAAATAAAACTCCTCGAAGAATATAAATAGAAATGGAGGGCTCATCATTTTTCTTGTCTTCAGATAAAAAAGAATTAATTGCATTATCATTAATTTCTTCAATTGGGAAAGAAGCATAGATTAGACTATGCATGAAAAACAAAATAATAAAAGAAAGTAATAATTTTTTGATTTAACAATATTACATTTTAATTCTCAAATCTAAACAAATATTTACCAACAATAAGATAGGTGATTTTACTGAAATTTCAGAATAATTAGAAATCAATCAATATTGTCCTACTATATGTCCTGCCTTAACTAAAAAACCCTCATAGTCTATTGAATTATCAGGGTTTAGCTTTTATTGTTGCGGTCTGGACGAGACTTTGCTAATAATTACTACAATAAATTTATGTGCATCTAACTCTAGTTTAAAGATAGATGCACAATTTAACAAAACAAAAATTAATGACTTATTCTTTATATTTTAAAAGATCACCAGGTTGACATTCTAAAGCCTCACATATTGATTCAAGAGTTGAAAATCTAATTGCTTTTGCTTTTCCTTTTTTAAGAATTGAGAGATTTGACATAGTAATACCAACTTTTTGTGATAATTCAGTCAAACTCATTTTTCGTTTAGCCAATACAACATCTAAATTTATTATAATATTGCTCATATTGTAAGTTCATTTTCTTTTTTAAGTTTTATCCCTTCAATTAAAATATGAGATATAACCCAAAATATAGTTGGAATAATTAAAAAGAATAATGGTGGAAAATTAAAACCTAAATCAACACTTTCATTAAAAATATTTTCATCAATAATTTTGTCATTTAAATTTTGTTGAAATGATACATATGTTCTAATTATTGATTTTTGTGTGAAAGTTTCTATTAAAAATAACACTAGCCATATACTTGATAAGATATATGAAATATACTTTAAATTCTTAATTGTATTTATTTCAAAATACTTTCCTTTCTTAACTAATGACATGAAATTATCCCAATATCTTAATATGGTATTTATTAGAAATAATATTGTTACTATAAATAAAACCATGCATAGCTTGAAGAAAAAAGGAACAACATTAAAATTATTATATTCATTTGTTTTATCAACGTCATTAATAAATGTGCTAATTTGTATATCTCCTGCCAAACTCCCACCAAATAAAACATATAATAATATTAAAGTAATGACACATGAAATAGTCAGAAATGAAATTGATATAAATTTTGATATCTTTTGAATTATACTAATACTTTCTATTTTCATTTATTTATAATTTTTGACAAATATATAAAAAAATTATTGATAATCAATAAATAATTATTGATATTTAATAAAAAATAAGTTTTATTTAAACAACTTTTAAATTTTGAGAAATAGAATTATTTTTCTCTACTAAATATAATTTACTTTTAATAGAAAAACCATTGTTTTTAAAAAAATGTAAAGTAGATTTTTTACAATATGACTCAATAATAAAATTAGGATAATATTCATTAATGTATTTTTCTCTAGCATTAAACAATTGTTTATATATTCCCTTACCTCTATTTACTTTTTCGATGAAAGCGTCTTGATACCTTATTAAATTATTCTTTCTTATTTTAAAAGCACATTTACCAATAACCTCAGAAGAAGAAGTATCAATTGCCAAAAATAAGATGACACTTTTATCAACTTCTACTATACTAATTTTAATCATTATTTAAAATTTATGACAAATTTAAAATGATGAAAAAAAAAATTAAATATTTAAAATTTTAAATTTATTTTAATTTTATATTAATTAAACAATAAGAGGTAAATTATAAATTATATTGATAGTGGCTCAAAAGTATATCTTATTGGAACAAAATTATGTTCTTTAAACATTTGCTGAGTAGATGGTTTAGCTAACCATTCTTTAAGTTTTGGAGGGTTAACATCAAAAAATAGCTCTAAGACATTTTGATCATCAATTTTACAGAAAACACTTTTTGAAGAATCACACCAATCAGAAAACTCATGTTTTACTTTTTCATACCCATTTATTTTAAAATTATCAGCATCATTACAACTGGCTGTTAGCATTAAGTTCATATAATTATATTTTAGTTATTTAATAGTTAAATTTAAATAAAAGCAAGACCAAATATTTAATTTTTCACTATTATTTTTCTAAAATTCAAACTTTTAGAAAAAACATTCACATTGTAAATACCGCTAGCTAGATTTGATAAATCAATATTTATATTTGAATTATTATCTACAGACAAACTGTAAATTATTTGCCCCAAATTATTTGTTATTTCTAAAGAAATCTTAATTTCTGATTTATTAACCAAATTAAAAATTCCGTCTGTAGGATTAGGATATAGAATTATATTATTTTGGATGTTGTAAATACTTGAAGGAACAAAATCTACGTTTTTAAACACTGTATCTGAGAAACACCCTTTACTATCTAAAACAATTAACCAATACAAGCCATTTGACAAAGGATTTATAATTTGTGTGCTATCACCACTACTCCACATATAAACAAATGGAAAAACTCCACCAGAAATTGATCCAATTAATGAATTTCCTGACTCTATGATAGCTACATTTGGAGAATTATTTATAGTAAGATCCAAATGTTTAATACTATCACATCCTAAATTGGATGTAAAATTTTGATAAAAATTACCCGAATTTGAGTATGTGTTTCCGTACCATGAGTAGGAATCACATGTATCAATAATTAGTGTGTCAGAATATGAATTATTTATAATCAAATTCAAAAATGCTGTTGTATCACAACCAGAGCTTGTAATATCATTCCATACATAAGTGCCAGAGGAATTATAGTTAGTACCGTTCCAAAAATAATTATCGCATTCAATAGTATTAGTATATGATGTATCAGGTAAACCAATGATTAAATTAATTGTTACCAAGCTATCAAAGCCGCAATAATTTATATAATTAAAATTATAGGTGCCTGAATTATTATAAATATTTCCATCATAAAAAAAAGATAAGCAAGAACTAGTATCAAGTATAGTATTTGAAATGTAACAGCAAGTACTATCTTCAAAGCATGCAGTTGAATCATAATTTGCTGCTAAAGGATCAGTACAGCCAGAAATAAAACAACAGCTTCCATCATCAATTGCAGCGTTTGGGTTAAAATTTAGTGCAGTTGAATCAGTACATCCAGAAGTAACTCCAAAACATGTATCCTCAATTTCAATATCATAATAAAAATAGTAATACCCTGTTGGTGAAGTATTTGCACTAGATCTTGTAATTGTCATTACAGAACCTATATCGTAAGGATAAGCTGGTCCTCCATTATTTCTGTATAAACCTGAATTGTTAGCAGATACACCTAATTCAAAATCTAAACCAATAGGAACATCAAAATCAAAATATAATCTTTGTGGTCCAGGTGAAACTGTAATGGTTGTATCATCAATAACAACAGAATTATTGTTTCGCAACTCAAATGTTACTGTGTTTGTGTTTTGAGAATAAACAACAGCTGATTTGATTTTAAAAGGTTTTGAAGCATCAAAAAATAAATGTTGGTTGCCATTAAAATATCCTCCAGATCCTATACTATTATTTAATGCTCCTCCAAATGCTATTGTTGTATTGGCATTTGGATCGTAGTTTATTGCAAAAGGATCAGTACAGCCTAATATTGAAGCAACACAAGAATTATCATCAAAGCAAGCCAAAGAATCATAATTAAATGCTGAAGGATCGGTACATCCAGAAATATAACAGCAAGAGCCATCATTAAAAATAGCAAGACTATCAAAATTAAAAGCTAATGTATCCGTACAACCATAATCTGTATTACAAGCATTACTAGTTAATAATCCTGCTCTGGAAGTATTTATAGCTGCAATCATTCTATTTTTTTGATCTTGTGTAAAAATATTCATACATCCATCATCAGTATAATCCATATAATTCATAAACATATCCCCGTAAGAACCATTACCAGAACATGAGGATGGACTAGGGAATGAAGGACAACTGTAATTAGAGCCACTGTGTTCAGGAGTATCATTACAGAAATCATTTCCACAATTAGAATCACCCCAAATATGTCTAAGATTTAACCAATGACCAACTTCGTGAGTTGCAGTTCTTCCTTTGTCATAAGGAGGTGTTGCTGTACCAATATTTCCAAAATAAGCATAGTCACAAACTACTCCATCTTCATTTACATTTCCGCCAGGAAATTGCGCATATCCCAAAAGACCACCCGAAAGATCACAAACCCATATATTTAAATACTCTAAAGTATTCCAAGCATCTTTTCCACCTGAATTTGTGTATTTTACATCATCATTAGTACTGAATGAAGTTTCAGAGGTCTGAGTTCTTGTTATTCCCGTTGTAGAATTTCCATTAGGATCTTTTTGAGCAAGACAAAATTCAATTTCACAGTCAGATGCAACAGACAAAAAACCAGTGGGAGTATTTACGGTGTCAGCATTTAATCTTCTAAAGTCTTCATTTAAAATATCTAATTGAGAAAATATTTGATTATCCGAAATATTCTCATTTTGATTATTATATACTATATGTACAACAACAGGTATAGTAATGATTGAAGGTTGGTGTTTATTTAAATTATTTTGAATCCAATTTTTAATTTCTCTTTCTTGATCTTGCATCCTTAATAATAAAGATGGATCTTTTATTAATTGATCTTCGTAATGTTGCATAGTACCACAATTTCTTTGCGGGAAAGCAAACAAAAAACTCAGCAACAAAAAAGATAATAATATAGCTTTCAAATTCATATTGCTAATTTAAAAATTCATTATTGATTTAAACTTCAAAAAATATTAATTTAATATTAAGATTATTTTTATAAATATCGAATAATAAGTTTTTAACAGTACTAAATTGTTAGAATTGAAAAAGTGTCCTAAAATATGTCCTACCCTAACTAAAAAAACCCTCATAATCTATTGAATTATAAGGTTTTAAATTTTATTGTTACGGTCTGACGGGGACTTATCGTTTAATAATTATTGATTATGTAATTTTCTTTCGTATTTACAACAAAAATGAAGATTGTTATACGATTTATCAGAAGCCTTAAAATTTTGAGTATCATAACCTATTTTTGCAATTTCTTTTTCAATAACATTAGTTGAAGTTAGTTCAGAATTAAATTTCAATTTTAACTTTTCACTATAACTATTCCATTTTGCAGACTTTACACCCTCAATACTTTTTGCAGCACTCTCAATTTTTTCTTTACACATATCACAGTTACCAGAAACTAAAACAGTTTCCTTTACCCATTTAACTTTTTTAGCAGAAGTATTAAAAGTCAAAAAACACATTAAAATTATTAAAGAAATATATTTATTCATTTTGAAATTATTTTTTAATAAAAAAATCTTTTGTAGTATCGGGACTTTATCTATTAATTAAAATTTTAATTGTCTCGATAACATTATTTTCATTACTAACACTCAAAATATAATACCCTGGTTGCAAATCAAATTTATTTTGAATTAAATGATTTCCAGAGCTTAGATTTAAGCTATTGTTATAAATCTCTATTCCTAGCATATTTATAACCTTAATACTTATCGTTTCATAAGTTTTTAAATTCATTGAAAATAAAAATTTTCCATCAGACGGATTCGGATATAAATTACTTATTGAAATTGAATTTTCATTTAAATCAGTACTTCCGAGAGTAACTTCAAATTGAATAGTATTATCATAATAGAACACATTATCTGATGTTCTAAATACTGTTAAATATGGTTGAGGACGAACGTGACTTAAATCAGGATTCCAAGAAAAATCACCTTGTATTTCATTTCCATTGCCAGTATAAAAATAGTTAAATGAAGCTGGAGAATTAGATAAATCAAATACCTCTCCAAAAGCCTGCATTGATAAAATATCATTTGGATTTTGATCATTTCCAAGTAAATGTAACTGATAATTTGTACCTGGATTAATTTTGACATAAGGATATCCTAGCGAATTTGTTGGAATAGTTTGTAAATTAGATATGTTTGGTAAAAAATTAGATGTATCATTAATTACTATAAATTGCATATCTCTTCGCAATTCACCAATTTTAATACCATTTCTAAATTCATCAATAAGAAAAGATGCAGAAAAATTTCCCAACATTGCTGGATCCCAACTAATTGATCCAGTAATTGAATCTAATGTAAATACTCCTAATGTATCAGAATATGCAGGGTTTGATAAGAAATCATAACCACTCACTGGAGTTGCTGGAAAACCATATGGTTCAACTAATCTCCACGATAAAGAATCACCATCTGGATCAAATGGCAGTGGGTTGTATTGCCAAATTGTATCATGAGGAAGATAAGCTACAGGTGGAGTTAAAAATGTTGGTGTTGAATTAGAATTTAAGCTGTCAACGGTTAAATATGTTACTAAAAATAAATTTTCTGAGAGAGGATTAGACATATTTACAATAGCTCCATTTCTACAACAATCTTCCCAACTTATTGAATAATAACCTGCACTACTTAATGTTATAGTATCGATAAAAGAATATACTTCAACTCCATATACCGTTACGGTTGGTAATAGATTTCCTGAGGTTGTATCATAATCAACTGTATATGTTGTAGATGAGAGTCCCCCTAAATAATAATGTGTAACAGTAAAATCTGCTGTTGAAGCCATGGGAATTCCTACGGTATCTCTGTATGTGGTTAACTCAACAATATAATGATGTCCAGAAGAGTCTGAACTTAAGTGTGTTGCTGTGATTTGTCCACCCATAAGATGAGTTGCTTTTGAACTAAAAACAATAAAAAAAGAAAATAGAAAGAATAAGGTTTTTTTCATAACAAAAATTTTTTTAAAAATAAAAAAATTTAATGAAAAATAAAAACCCTCATAATATATTGAATTTCAAAAGAATAATTTTAATTTTTGCAATCTGGACGGGACTTTTTTCAAAGTATTGATTTTATAAATATGATTAAATTTAAAATAGCATAAAAGAACGCTGGAAAAATTTCTAAAAATTTATCTTTAATTTTTAATCTAACAGATATTG
>JBJKXM010000053.1:0-40898 GCA_045561575.1 Flavobacteriales bacterium | reverse complement strand
CCAAGAGATGGCATGCATAAAAAGGTTATCGAACAATTATTAAAAATTAAATCTAAAAGAATTGTATACATAAGTTGTAATCCGGCTACTCAAGCAAGAGATATTGCATTACTTAAAGATTTATACTTGGTTTCCGAGATGCAAACTGTTGATATGTTTCCACACACTCATCATGTAGAAAACATATTAGTTCTAGATTTAAGATAAATTATTAAATTTACCTTATGGAAGATTTTTGGAATAAACTAAAAGAGCTTTATGATATGAATCCTGCTCTATTTGGTTTATTATTATTTTTAGATTTAGCTATCTTATTCTTTATTTTTAAGTACTTCCTTTTCTAACTTTTCTAAAATATCACTAATCTGCAAGAGTATTGATTTGTCTCCATCATTTTCTACAACATAATCTGATAACTTTACTTTTTCAGTTTGTTCCATCTGTCTTGACATAATATTATTAATTTCCTCTAAACTTCTACCATCTCTTTTTATTATTCTTTGAATACGAGAATTTTTTGAAGCAGTGATACAGATAACTTTTTCTAAATTCAAATGAGAATTACTTTCAAAAAGAATAGCTGCTTCTTTAAATACAATTCTTGATGATTGTTTTTTACACCATTCATTAAAACATTCAAAGACAAAAGGATGAATTAATGAGTTTAACTTACTTAACCTATTATTATCATTAAAAACAAATGAGGAAAGTAATTTATTATCAATTTTATTATCTGCTAAATAAATATCATCCCCAAACTCTTGTTTTATCAAAGAAATTAGCCTTGAATCTTTACTCACTATTTCTTTAGCAATTATATCTGAGTAAAAAACTGGATATCCCATCTTTTCAATTATATTAGAAATATAAGTTTTTCCAACTCCGATTCCACCTGTAATTCCAATTTTTAACATTATAATTATTTATTAATTAATTTAAAATAAATTTTTTCATAAATTGGAAGTATTTCAGGAAGATTAAATGATTTTGCATGATTAAATGCTCTTTTTTTCATCTGCTCTAATAATTCTTTATCAGACAATAAACTAGAAATATCTTTTGACATTTTACTTACATCTCCAACATTAGACAAAAAACCTGTTTTACCATCAATATTAACTTCAGGAAGCCCGCCGGTATTAGTTGATATTACAACAGTTTTACTTGCCATAGCTTCTAGAGCAACTAATCCAAAACTTTCAGTTTCAGATGGAAGTAAAAAGATATCAGCAATTGTCAAGATATTCTCTATTAATTTTAATTTACCTAGAAATTTAACTTTTTTAGATATACCGATTTTTCTACATAACTGTTCTGCTTTTAACCTATCGGGACCATCACCTATCATCAACAATTTACATTTATGAGTTTCATTTACCCTTTTGAAAATATTGATGACGTCATCAATTCTTTTAACTTTTCTAAAATTAGATATATGGGTCAATATAAATTCATCATCATCTGCATAACTTGATCTTAGTTTGGCATCAACATTCCTTTCATACAGATTTAGATCAATAAAATTTGGCACATAATCTATTTTCTTTTTAATGTTAAAATTATTGCAAGTAACATCTTTTAAATTTTTTGAAACTGTTGTGACAGCATCTGAACTATTTATAGCATACTCAATTACTGGCTTAAAAGATTTGTCTTTTCCTAATAATGTAATATCAGTACCGTGAAGCGTTGTCACAATTGGCAAATAAATATTATGTGTCATTAAGATTTGTTTTGCATTTACAGCCGCGGAGGCATGAGGAATAGCATAATGAACATGTAAAATATCAAGCTTCTCATGTATTGTTACATCAACCAATTTACTAGTTAAGTTTAATTCATATGGAGGATATTCAAATAGTGGATATGAGGGTATATTAACTTCATGATAATATATTTTATCTGAAAATAAATCAAGTCTAAAAGGTTGATCATAAGAAATAAAGTGGACTTCGTGTCCCTTTTCTGCAAAGGCGATACCTAACTCTGTGGCTACTACCCCACTACCTCCATATGTAGGATAACAAACAATACCTATTTTTAATTTTTTATTCATTGTATTTAAAAATTTGTTCCATAATGTTTGTTCTGACATTTAAATCTAATAATTTTTTATTGTCGGAGTTGGGATGAATTCTATTGGATAGAAAAATATAAATTATTTGAGTTTCAGGGTCTGCCCAAGCAAGTGTTCCTGTAAATCCTGAATGGCCAAAACTTAAAGGAGAAACGCATTTACATGTTGGCCCGCCTTCTTGATTTTCTAAAACCGGCTTATCAAAACCAAGTCCTCTTCTATTTTCATCTTCGCAAAATTGACATTTTGTAAATTCTTTAACAATCTTTTCTGAAAAATAATACTCCCCCCCGTAACTTCCATTATTTAAAAAAAGTTGCATAATTTTTGCTAAATCATTTGCATTAGAAAAAAGCCCAGCATGACCACCAATTCCACCAAACATAGCAGCACCCATATCATGAACATCACCCTTTAATAGTTGACTTCTAAATTCATAATCATTTTCAGTTGGAACAATTCTTTCAAGTGCAAGATGATTCTTTGGAAGGAAAGATAAATTTTCCATTCCAAGTTTATCATAAAAATTTGATGAAGTATAATTTTTTAGATTTTCATTTGATATATCTTCAATAATTTGTTTTAGAAGATAATAACCTAAATCACTATAAACATATTCTTTCTTTTCTAAAAGATCAGAATCAATAATTTGTTTTATAATAGAATCAGTATAAGAAAAATGTAAATATATGGAGTCAGCAATTTTAACAGGAAATATATCACTACTATATTTTGAATACAAAGTATCTCTAAGCTTAACATATTTACTTTCTGAATCTTCAACTAGTGTATTTTTGTAAAATGGAATCCAAGGTTTTAGTTTAGCCTGATGAGTTAAAATATCACGAATAAGTAAATCATTTTTATTACTCCCTTTAAGTTCTATATAACTACCTAATTTTTCATCTAGATTAAATAATTTTTCATCAGTTAACTTCATAAGTGAAGGAACAGTAGCTGCTATTTTTGTTATTGATGCTAAGTCATATACATCAGAATTTTGTACCAAATTTTGTTTTTTATAAGTGTGATAACCATATGATTTATTAAAAACAACATCTCCTTTTTTAGCGATTAAAATTTGACAACCAGGCATAGCTTTTTGATTTATTGCATCTTCTACTATACTATCAATTTTAAATTCTAAAATATTATCAAAATTAGCGTCTAAATCCATTGAAAATGACATTCTAATTGAATCAGTACGAACACTAGATCCCATTTCAAAATGTTTAGTTGAAACTGGCAATGAACCTCTTATGCTTTTACCTCCAAAAATTGACTGAGCTACAATTTTTTGAGCCATTATACTGTTTTGATAGCCAAGTAAAAGCCCATCAAAATTTGAAGTAAACAAAAAAGAATTTAAACTATATGGGTTAGCAAAAACTGTAACAACTACTTTTGATTGCAAAGCAATTGTTTGTAAGAATATATCAGTATTTTTTGAAACTTTATAGTCTTTCCATGCATTTGCATTTGATTTATGAATACTTACTATTACCAAATTATATTTTGATAATTTATCAAGGATAAAAGCTTGAGATTTAATATCCGCATCTTCTGAAATACTGAAAGTATCTACTTTAGAATAAAAATTTAGTTTTTCCTGAAAAGCAGTTGCTTTTTCTCCAATTGATAAACTTGCAATTTTTAGAGTATCTAATCTCTTAAGAGGTATTAAATTATCATAATTTTGAACTAGAGTAACAGAAGATTGAATTAGTTTTTGATTTACACGATTAGTATTGTTGGTGATTAAACTGTCACTAATAACATCAATATTTAGAGGTTTATAATCATCTAACCCCATCCATTTTTTTGCTATAAGGATTTTTCTGCACTTTTTATTAATGTCATTTTCACTTAAAAGACCATCATTAATTGATTTTTTAATCATTTTTACTGCTCTTGGAACATCTTGAGCACATAATAAAACATCATTACCTGCAATTAAAGCTTGTACATCTAAATATCCAGGATCATATAAATCACTTACAGCTTTCATATTTAGACCATCTGTGAATTTTAGTCCTTTAAAACCCATTTCTTTTGTTAATAAACCATCTACTACTTTTTTTGATAAAGAAATGGGTGTTTTATCTTTATCATCCAGAGATGGGATAAATAAATGAGCAGTCATTATGCTTCCTAATCCATTTTTAATTAAGTAATCAAAAGGCTTTAATTCAACTTTTTTCAATCTATAACTAGAGTGATTAATAACAGGTAATGTTTTGTGAGAATCTTTATCTGTATCACCGTGACCAGGAAAATGTTTTGCGCATGCAAGTATATTATTCTCTTGTAATCCTTGCATATAAGCTAACCCCAGTGATGATACATTTCTAATACTTTCTCCAAAAGATCTATTATTAATTATTGGGTTTTTAGGATTTGAGTTGATATCAATTACGGGTGCAAAATTTATATTTACACCAATAAGTTTACACTGTCTTGCTATTTCCTCGCCCATTTCATACACAAGTGCAGAATCTATAGTTGCACCAATTGTCATTTGCCATGGAAATCTAAGAGCTGAATCAAGTCTCATGGAAATACCCCATTCAGCGTCTAAAGCAATCATTAATGGAGTCTTAGAAATTGATTGATAATAATTTGTAAGTTTTGCTTGTCTTTTAGGACCTCCTTGCAAAAACATTAGACCACCAATTTTATGTTTTTTAATAAGTCTTGAAATTTCTTTTTTATGATTTTTGGATTTATTTGAATAAGCAATTACCATAAATAATTGACCTATTTTTTCATCCATAGTTAAATTTTCTAAAATACTATCTGCCCAAATATTATTTTCATTAAAAAAAACAGGATTTTGAATTTGTTGAGCAATAACATTTAATGTTATAAAAAATAAAGAAGATAGGATAAGAAAAATTCTTTTCATCACTAACAAAAATATAAATTCACATTTTTTTATTTACTTAATTTACATATTAACTCTATTAATTTATTAACGTTTTCTTAAGAATTTAATTTTTTATTTTTGTTAGTGATGAAAGCTCCTAATTTACCTTCCTTTTTTAAAAAAATACAGGCCAATAAATTCAATTACAAACCTCTATTTTATAATGAAAATATCAAAAAATCAAAGAGGATAAACTTTAAAAGAATTCATGATTCAGAATCATCAAAAGGAAGAACTAAAAGATTAATTTTTATAATTATTGTTCTATCTTTGTTAGCATACTATTTTTTGAAGTAAATACAGCATTACAAATTGGATATAATTAACCTTTTACCTGAAAACATTGCAAACCAAATTGCAGCTGGGGAGGTTATTCAAAGACCTGCATCAGTTGTAAAAGAAACTCTTGAAAACTCTATAGATTCTGGAGCAAATGAAATCCAATTAATTATTAAAGATTCAGGAAAAACACTAATCCAAATTATTGATAATGGATGTGGCATGAGTAGCAATGATGTTGAAAAATGTTTTCTAAGACATGCAACATCAAAAATAAAAAAGGTTGATGATCTTTTTGAAATACTTACAATGGGATTTAGAGGAGAGGCAATGGCATCAATTGCTTCAATAGCTCACATTGAATTAGAAACTAAATTACATGACGAAGAACTTGGAACAAAAATTATTATTGAAGGTGGTAAAATAAAAAGTAAAACTGATAAAAATTGTGCTGTTGGAACATCTGTTAAAATCAAGAATATATTCTTTAATATTCCTGCAAGGAGAAAATTTCTTAAATCAGATAACGTAGAAATGCGACATATTATTGAAGAATTTAACAGAATTGCGCTAGCAAACCCCTCATGTAAATTACAATTATTTCACAATGAAAAAGAACTTTTTTATTTAGAAAAAAATAATTTTAGACACAGAATTGTAAATGTTATTGGATTAAAAAACAATGAGCATCTTGTTCCAGTTAGTGAAACTACAAGCCTTGTTAAAATTGACGGCTTCATTTGTAAACCTCAGTATGCAAAAAAAACAAGAGGTGAACAATACATTTTTGTTAATAAAAGATTTATAAAAAATTATCAAATCCAAAATGCAATTTCAAAAGCATTTGAAGGGTTAATTAGCGAAAAATATTATCCTTCATATTTTATAAATCTAACAATTGATGCTAAAAACATTGATGTTAACATACACCCCACTAAGACAGAAATTAAATTTGATGATGAAAAATCAATTTATGCTATAATTAGATCTTCAGTACAAAAGTCATTAGGTGAATACAACATTGCTCCAAGCATTGATTTTCTTCAAGAAAATTCATTTAACATTGATATCAAACCAAATAAACATGTAAATGAACCTAAAGTAAAAATAGACCCTAACTATAATCCATTTAAGAATGAAATAGACTTTAAATCAAAGCAAGAAAAAAGTTTTGACAAAATTCAATCAGGAGATACTGATATTTTTAAAAAAGGACACATATTTAAACAGATTTCATCAAAACTATTTTTAAAAATAAACAATGAGGATATACATATAGTTCATAAAACAAGAGCTCATAAAAGAGTTTTATATGAATTCTACTTGAACGCATTTGAAAATGTGAAAAATGAATGTCAAAAAATAGCTTTTCCTATTTCATTTAATCTTTCAAATAAAGATTATGAAATTTTAAATGAAATTAAAAATGACTTATCTATCCTTGGCTTCTTATTTGAACTAAAAGATAATAATAAAGTTACTTTCTTAGGTCTACCAATAAATTTTAAACAAGAAAAATTACAAAATACAATTGAAGAATTTATAGAAGAATACACAACTTTTGATAGCATTGAAAATAACGTTAGAAAAAATCTTGCTCTATCTATGTCACAATTGCTAAAAGTTAATGATCAACACAGCCTTAGTGAATCTGAAATGAGTAATTTAAATAATGAATTAATGAAATGTGAACATCCAAATTTCTCCCCAAAGGGTAAACCAACTATTATGAAAATAGATATTAATGAAATTCAAAAGTTTTTTAGCTAATGTATAGTCCTGGAAATTTTAATGAATTACCCGTAGTAGTAAAAAATTTACTTATTATTAATGGGCTTTTATTCTTAGCTACAATTTCACTTAATAATTTAGGAATTGATTTAGTTAAAATTTTTGGCCTTCATCAATTTCAATCAAATGATTTCAGACCACATCAAATCATTACTCATCTTTTTATGCATGGGAGTTTTACACATTTATTCTTCAATATGTTTGCTTTATGGATGTTTGGTAAAATTTTAGAAAATATTTGGGGACAAAAAAAGTTTTTAATTTACTACATGATTACTGGAATTGGAGCTGCTGCAATTCATCTAATTTTTTGTCAATATCAAATAATTAATATAAGTAACCAAATACCTGACCTTGTTAATATTGCCATTGAAGGAAAATATAACCCATCAATACCACTTTCAAAGAAACTAACTCAACTTATAATAACTCCAACAGTTGGTGCTTCTGGTGCAGTTTTTGGATTACTACTTGCTTTTGGAATGTTATTCCCAAATGCTTTGCTTTATTTATATTTTGCTATTCCAATTAAAGCAAAATATTTTGTGATTGGATATGGCTTAATAGAATTATATGCTGGAATTAGCAATAATCCCGCTGATAACGTAGCACATTTTGCTCATCTTGGAGGTATGATTTTTGGTTATTTTTTAATAAAGTATTGGAAACAGGACACTAATTATTTTTAGAATGAGAATAATTGAAAAAATAAAAAAAGAATTTAAGTATGCGAATTATCTCAATAAGATAATTTACTTAAATGTATTTGTTTTTTTATTTGTAAATATTCTTTCAGTATTAGCAGGATTATTTTTAATTGACATTGTTTCATTAACTGAAAAATTAATGTTGCCAAGTGAAACTTCAGAAATAATCAAACAACCATGGAGTTTAATCACATATATGTTCTTGCACGAAAACCTTATTCATCTTTTATTTAATATGCTCTGGCTACATTTTGGCGGAAATCTTTTCCTTCAATATTTAAATGACAAACAACTTGTAAATATTTATTTTTTAGGAGGTTTATTTGGAGGACTTCTTTTTGTGTTTGCTTTTAATTATCTACCAGCTCTTGTTCCATTTAATCAAAATGCCAAAGCACTTGGAGCATCTGCATCAGTTTTAGCAATATTCTTTGCCATAGCAACAAAAATTCCAAATTATCAAATCCATTTACCTTTTTTAGGATATGTTAAACTTAAGTATTTAGCTTTCTTCTTTATCATTTTAGATTTTCTTAGTATTCCAAAAGGAAATGCTGGAGGCCATATTGCTCATATTGGCGGAGCAATATTTGGGTATATTTACATTAAACAATTACAAAATAAAAAAGGATTTACATTTAATGATTTGATGAAAAACTTTAAAAAACCTAATCAAAAAAAAGTTAAAAAAGAAACTAGTGAAGTTGATACTGTACTTGAAAAAATATCAAAATCAGGCTATAATAGTTTAAATGAAAAAGAAAAAGAATTACTTTTTAAATCAAGTAAAAAATGATAAAACATAACTTAAATAGAATTTTATTTATAATAAATTCTCTTTTACTTTTATTATTATTAGTATCATACATTGTTCCTAAAGTCAATCCTGAGTTTTTTTGGCACATCTCTTTACTAGGGATTATTTTTCCACTTTTATTAATTTTAAACACTTTATTTACTGTTTACTGGATAATTTCTTGGAAAAAATACTTTTGGGCAAATGTGGTGATTATAACATTAGGATTATCGCATATTGACAAGATAGTTGCTAATCAAAAAAACCAAATTGATTTTGAAGAATTAAGTGAATTGCAAAATAATAAAACACACAAATTTGATCAATTGATAAATATCATGACATATAATGTTAGATTATTTAATCAAAATGAAAATTTAAATGATGATAAAATAGAAAATAAGATATTAGATATGGTAAAAGAAGAAAAACCTGATATTTTATGTTTTCAAGAATTTAATTTAACTGAAAAAACAAAAGAAATATTTAATCTCTTTAATTACAAAAGAAACAATGACAATAAACTACAAATTCTTACAAATTACAAGGTTTTAAAATCTGGTTATATTCAAAGTAAAAATATTTGTATATACAAAGACATTGTTTTAAATGACACAATCAGAATTTACAATATTCATTTACAATCTAACTGGGTTAAAACAATGAAATATTCTTATCAAAAAAGAGTAAATGAAGCAATTAAAATAAAAAAACACATTAACAAGTCACCTTATCCTGTAATTATTTGTGGGGACTTCAATGACACTCCAATATCATATACATACTCACAACTAAAAAACGGATTATTAGATTCATTCGAAGAATCGGGAATTGGAATAGGTAACTCATATGTAAGTACTCCCACATTAAGAATTGATTATATTCTACATTCCAAGGAATACAAATCATATAATTACAAAAAGAACAAGTACAAGTTATCGGATCATTATCCAATAAGTTGTGATATTCTTATCCCTTAAGATTATTTTTTATTGCTTAAATCAACATCTCCGTTCATTGAAATAGCAGATTTTAGAACTTTAATTTTAGTCCCACCATGTACTTCAAGAACTACTGAATCTTTTCCAAGTTCAATAATTTTACCATGAATACCCCCTATTGTGATTACTTTATCTCCCATTTTTAATGCTGATCTATATTGATTTTCAGCTTTTTGTTTCTTGATTTGAGGACGTATCATAAAAAAATACATAACAGCAAAAATTAATCCAAACATAATTAACGATGCTGTTCCTGATTGTGCTTGTAATAAAATCATTTTTATTGGTTTTTAATTATTCAGTTATTCAGTTATATTTCCTTTAATAGTTAAAATTTTAACATTGGGAATTGCATTAGTCATAAGTGTGACTCTTTTTGATTGCTTACCTGTTTTTCCTTTACTATCAAAAGTTACTTTTATCTTGGCTTCTTTTCCAGATGGAATTGGGTCCTGAGGCCACTCGGGAACAGTACACCCACAACTTCCTTTAGCAGAACTAATTAGTAAATCAGCATTTCCAATATTTTTAATTTTGTACTCATGACTTACCTTATCACCCTGTTTAATACTACCAAAATCAAATTCTGGCTCCAATATTTCAACAATAGGTTGAGATAATGACAACTTCTTCTCACTAATAGTTTGATTATTTTTCACCAAATCAGTACTTAGTCTTTTTTTGTTAGACTCAACTTTTTTTGTTGCATCATCACATGAAATAATCAAAGTTGATAGTATTAAAAAAAGAGTTATTTTATAGATATTTTTCATTATTTTTTATTTTTTTAAATTAAGTGATTTACATTAAACCTCTGCCAGACTTCTTAATCATCTTTTTCACTGTAAAATCTTTAACTGCACTATCTATTAATCCGTTAATAAACATCTTACTTTTATTTGTGCTGTAATATTTAGAAATTTCAATGTATTCATTTAAGGACACCTTGACTGGTAGCTCTGGCATGTTTAAAATCTCACAAAAAGCCATTTTAATCATTATTTGATCCATTATTGCAATTCTTTCAATATCCCAGTTTTGAGCTTTATCAATTATTACCTTCTCATATTCTTTATCATATTTAATTACACCCCTATATAAATCAATTGCAAAATCTTTGTCACTAGAATTTTTAAATACTGATTTTAACAATTTAATTTTTTTTATTTTAAAATCTCCCATTATAATTGTAGCAACAAATGGAAGGTCATCAATCCAATAAATACTTTTCTCTTCTAATATATGATGTAAAATTTCATTATTCAAAATAATCTCATTTAATATATTATTGAAAAATTTTATATCATTTTCATATGATTTTTCATCATTATTCAAATAATCATTATATAATTTACTTTGAACTATATCTTTAAAAATTTTTCTAATAATATCATGATCATTATCATTCCAAAAAACTGAAAACATTTCAAGTTTAGTCATTAAAGTTTTATTTGAAAGAAAAAAATCATAAAAGAAATTATCTATGAATTTTTTATTTGGATTCAAATCCTCATCCTTTGGAAGGAATTTATTTTTGTTATCTTCAAAAAAACTATCTGCATGTCTAAATAAAAACAAGAAAAGTGATAAAACTGCAAGTTTTAAATTTGATATATCTTGAATTTGACGTAACATTTCATTTTCTGATTTTGAAATGCTTATATCTTTTTTTGAGTAAAATGCATATAAAGATTGCATGACCTTAAGCCTTATATGCCTTCTGCTAATCATTAGCTTATTTGATATTGTTTATTCTTTGTTGTGCAATATTCATTGCCGCTGAATAACTCGTAATTCCCTCATCACTAGATTTATTTAAAATATCTAATGTTGTATTGTAGATTTCTTTGGTTTTATCAAGAGCTTTTTCAGTGCTGTATCCCTTTATTTCGGAATAAACATTTATTAAGCCTCCCGAATTAACTAAAAAATCAGGAGCTAGTATAATTCCACGATCTCTCAAATGAAGTGAATCTCTTTCTTCGTCTTCCAATTGATTGTTAGCACCACCACAAATAATTTTACATTTAAGCTTATTAATAGTTTCCGTATTTAATATACCTCCAAGAGCACATGGAGCATAAATATCCATTTCAAAATCTAAAATTGAATCATTCTCGATAATTGTTGTCCCATACTTATTTTTAACTTCTTCGATTTTTTCTTTGTTTATATCACTAATGAAAATATCTGCTCCTTCATCAGATAAATACTTAACTAAATATTCACCAACATGACCAACTCCTTGAACAACAATTTTTCTGTCTTTTAGATTATCATTATCCCATAGAAATTTAGCAGATGCTTTCATTCCCATGTAAACACCATATGCAGTGACTGGAGATGGATCTCCACTTCCTCCCATACTTTGAGGTATACCTGTTACATGTTTTGTCTCCATTCTAACATACTCCATATCCTTAGTATTCATTCCTACATCTTCAGCTGTGATATACTTTCCTGAAAGAGAATCAACAAATTGACCAAATTTTCTCATTAATTTCTCTGATTTATGCAACTTAGAGTCACCTATTATTACTGCTTTTCCTCCTCCCAGATTTAATCCTGAAATAGCTGCTTTAAAAGTCATACCTCTTGACAAACGCAATACATCATTTATGGCATCTTCTTCACATTTATAATTCCACATTCTTGTTCCACCAAGGGCAGGCCCAAGAGTTGTGTCATGAATCGCTATGATAGCCTTTAAACCCGTTTCCTTATCCTGACAAAAAACGACCTGTTCATGTTCAAAGGAACTCATTTCTTCTAAAATTTTAATCGAATTTATATTATTTTTTGTGCTTTCTGTCATAGTTTTTTAATTAAAGTATTAAACTTTACTAGATACAAAAATTAATTTTTAATGAAATACTGTGTTTTTCTAGTTTGACCGCAAATTTACTTATTATTTTTGTGCTTTTACAAAATACAGCTAATCATTTTCATGAAACATCTAAGATATTTAAATATTTACCTATGGAAATACAAAAACATTCTTTTTCTTGGATTAGTATTTATATTCATAACTAATATTTTTGCTATATACCCCGCTGAATTTGTTAGAAATGCATTAAACGAACTTATAGAAAAACTTAATAGTCAATCTAATGAGAACTCAAGCTTTATTTTATTAAAATATGGCTTATTAATTGTTCTTTTTGCTGTATTAAAAGGTGTATTTCTATATATGACAAGACAAACAATTATTGTTATGTCAAGAAAAATAGAATATGATTTAAAAAATGAAGTTTTTGATCAATACCAACAATTAAGTATTAGTTTTTATAAAAAAAATAAAACTGGAGATTTAATGAATAGAATAACTGAAGATATTACTAAAGTAAGAATGTATCTTGGCCCTGCTGTAATGTATTCAATAAATTTAATTTTCCTCTTTTCTTTAGTTATTTACAAAATGTTCTCTGTTAGCCCCACACTAACATATTATGTTCTCTTTCCTCTTCCAATACTTGCAATTTCTGTATATTTTGTTAGTAATAGGATAAATAAAAAAAGTGAAAGAGTTCAAGCTCAACTATCAACTGTAACTGCTGTAGCTCAAGAATCATTCTCCGGAGTTAGAATAATTAAATCTTTTACAAATGAAGAAAATACTTTAAGAGTTTTCTATCAAAGCTGTAAGGAGTATACTAAAAGACAAATAGCATTAATAAAAATCGAGGCTATGTTTATTCCGTTAATTATTACATTGATTGGTGTAAGTACGATTTTAACAATATATATAGGTGGATTAGAGGTATTCAAAGGAAATATAACAACCGGAAATATTGCAGAATTTATAATCTATGTAAACATGCTTGCTTGGCCAGTTGCTTCTGTTGGATGGGTAACATCATTAATACAAAGAGCTGCAGCATCTCAAGAAAGAATAAATGAGTTTTTAAATATTAGTCCTAATATTGAAAACTTTGTTAAAGAACAAACTAAAATTACTGGAAATATTGAGTTTAAAAAAGTTTCACTAGTTTATTCTGATACAGATATTCAAGCATTAAATCAAATATCATTTAAAATTAAAAATGGAGAGCAGTTGGGAATATTTGGAAAAACTGGTTCAGGCAAAACCTCAATTGTTAATCTAATTTGTAGGCTATACGATCCAAACAATGGAGAAATAATAATTGAAAATAAAAATATTAAATCTCACAATCTAAATTCATTAAGATCATCCATTGGATATGTTCCTCAGGATGGATATTTATTTTCAGGAACAATAAGAGATAATATTTCGTTTTCAAGTGATACAGTTGATGAAAATGAAATTATACTGGCAGCTAAAAAAGCTGAAATTTTAGATGAAATAAATTCTTTTCCAAAAAAGTTTGATACAGTAATTGGAGAAAGAGGAATACAACTCTCAGGCGGGCAAAGACAAAGATTAGCAATTGCTAGAGTTTTTTACAAAAAACCTCAGCTATATATATTTGATGATTGTTTATCTGCTATTGATGCAAACAAAGAAAAGAAGATTCTCAATAATTTGAAAAAGGAAACAAGTTCAAATACTACTATTATTATTAGTCACAGAATATCAAGTTTAGAGAATTCAAACAATATTATAGTACTTGAGAAAGGAAAAATAATTGAAGAAGGATCACAAAAAGCCTTAATAAAAAATAAAGGTTTTTATAGCCAAATACATGTAAATCAAACAACTAATGGATAAATTTATTATATTTGTTATAAATATTTTAAATGTCAGCAAAAAAAGATATTGAAGAAATCTTTTCAAAATCAGTTAGATCTGGAAGAAGAACTTACTTTTTTGATGTGAGATCTACTCGTGCTGAAGATTATTTTTTAACAATAACTGAAAGCAAGAGAGATTTTAACGAAGATGGATCACCATTTTACAAGAAACACAAAATCTACCTGTATAAAGAAGATTTTCAAAACTTCAAAAATGCTTTATCTAAAGTAACTGATTTTATAATTAGTGAAAAGGGAGAAGAAATAATTTCAAATACAGAAAATCTAGATAATAAATCTGAAGAAAAAAATCAAAAAGAATCTGATTCAGGTATAACTGAAGTAGATCTTGAAGATTTAAGTTAGATCAAATCAAAATATTTATTTTTTAACAAAATATTTTTTTTGTTAATAATTTAATCTAATTAACATCAATAATTTTTCACATTGGTTTGTATTTTTAATGCTTATTAAAAAATATTATGACCAGAATAATTGCCATAGCAAATCAAAAAGGTGGTGTAGGTAAAACAACAACTGCAATTAACCTTTCGGCATGCTTAGGAGTTTTAGAAAAAAAAGTTTTATTAATTGACTGTGATCCCCAAGCAAATACTACTTCTGGGGTTGGTTTTGACCATAATGAAATAGAAAAAAGCTCCTACAATTGTTTAATTGGCAATAATAAAGCAAGTGAAACGGTATTAAAAACCTCAAGCCCAAATCTTGATTTGATTCCTGCAAATATAGATTTGGTTGCTGCCGAAATTGAACTTGTTGAATTAGATGAAAGAGAATATTGTTTAAAAAAATCTATTTCTGAAATTAAAGATAATTACGATTATATAATTATTGACTGTGCTCCTTCTCTTGGAATTCTAACATTAAATGCTTTAGCTGCATCAGATTCTGTTATTGTTCCTATTCAATGTGAATATTTTGCTTTAGAGGGTCTTGGAAAACTATTAAACACTATCAAAATTATTCAACAGAGATTAAATAACAATCTCATTATTGAGGGACTTCTTCTTACAATGTATGATACAAGATTAAGACTTTCAAATCAAGTTGTTGAAGAAGTTAAAACACATTTCCAAGATATGGTTTTTAAAACTATCATTCATAGAAATGTTAGGCTTGGAGAATCTCCTTCATTTGGAGAAACCATTATAATTCACGACGCTTCAAGCAAAGGTGCTATTAACTATCTCAATTTAGCAAATGAAATTATAAAAAAAAATGAACCCAAATTAGAAGAAGAAATTTTATCAGATGAATAATAAAAGAAATGCATTAGGTAGAGGGTTGTCAGCAATTTTAAGAAATCCTAAGACAGACATAACTGATGATAGAGCTGACGAAAAAAATCTTGTTTCAAATATTAACGAAATAAATATTGAGGATATTCAAATCAATCCATTTCAACCAAGAATTGATTTTGAAAATGAAAAAATATATGAACTTGCTGAATCAATAAGAGAGCTTGGTGTTATACAACCTATTACTGTTAGGAAATTAGGTTACAATAAGTATCAACTTATTTCTGGTGAAAGAAGATTAAGAGCTTCAAAAGAGTTAAATCTTAAAACAATTCCAACATACATTAGAATTGCTAATGATGAACAAATGCTAGAGATGGCATTAGTTGAAAATATCCAAAGAGAAAATCTTAATCCTATTGAAATTGCAATTTCTTTCCAAAGATTAATTAAAGAATGTAACTTAACACAAGAAGAATGTGGTAATAGATTAGGCAAAAAAAGATCTACAATAACAAATTTTTTAAGATTATTGAAATTACCTTCTGAAATTCAAGATGGACTAAAAAAAGATAAAATTAGTGTTGGGCATGCACGAGCATTAATAAATGTTAAAGAAAAACAAAATCAACTGAACATTTACAATGATATTATTGAAAATGGTCTTTCTGTTAGAGAAGTTGAGCAAATAGCAAAGGATTTTTCAGATAAGAATTATAATTACACTCAAAAAAGAAGAAAAATTGATTCTGAAGATATTATTCCTTTCATACATCAAAAAAAACTATTTGATTTATCAAAAAATCTAGATGTCAAAATTCAATTAAAAAGAAATAAGAAAGGAAATGGAAAAATTATTATCCCTTTTTCAAATGATGACAAACTATCCGAAATTTTTAACAAGATAAAGTTATAATCTTGAGAATTTTCACATCTTTTTCTCTTATAATTTTCTTTTCATTTCTGACTAGTTATTCTAGTGCACAAGAAGTATATAAATCACCCAAAAAAGCAGCTTTATTTTCTTTGATACCAGGCGGGGGACAGATATACACAAAAAAGTATTGGAAAGTTCCAATTATTTACTCAGCACTTGCCACATCAGGCTTCTTTATTCATGATAATAACAAAAATTATAAACATTATAGAGATACATATCTTAACAGATTAGATGGAATTGGAGATGATATTAATTATACTAATAGTGAATTAATTACGTTAAAAGATTATTATAAAAGAAACAGAGAAATTTCAATAATGCTATTTAGTTTAGCCTACATTCTAAATATAGTTGATGCATCAGTAAATGCACACCTTTTTCAATATGAAATAGATGAAAATATTTCATTTAAAATTGATCCTTTTTCCTATGATCAATTTAATCATAATTTAATTTCATTAAAAATTAATATTTAGATTATGAATATTGCAATTTTTGGTTATGGTAAAATGGGAAGAAAGATCTCAGAACATGCTGCAAAAAGGGGACACAATATTATAACAAAAGCAGATTCCAAAAATCCTGCATCCAAAAGTAACTTGTCAAATATTGATGTTGTAATTGATTTTAGCACTCCTAATACAGCATTTGAGAATATTTCATATGCTTTAAAAAATAATATTCCTGTTATTTCTGGAACAACAAATTGGTTAAGAAAGTTAGATGAAATTCATAAACTATGTAATAATATTGATGGAGCTTTCCTCCATTCTTCAAATTTTAGTATTGGAGTTAATATTTTCTTTGATATTAACAGGAGACTTGCTGAGTTAATGAAAAAACAAGATTATAAGGTTTCTATTTCTGAAACACATCATTTAGAAAAACTAGATTCACCAAGCGGTACAGCTATTACAATTAGTAATGAAATCAAAAAAATTAAAAAAGACATAAAAATTCCAATAACATCTTTAAGAGAAGCTGATGAAATTGGAACACATGAAGTTAAATATATCTCAGAAATTGATAGCATTTCTCTTCATCACAAAGCCAATAAAAGAGACGGATTTGCTTTAGGAGCCTTAATTGCTGCTGAATGGATTATAAACAAAAAAGGAATATTTACTTTTGCGGATGTTTTAAAAAATATTTGAAATGAAAAAAGGAATGAAAATAGTATTGTTTTTAGTATTTACCATTGTTTGGTCTATATTAGTTTATCTTTTAAATGGTGAATGGTTATACTTTATTCCTATAGTTGTAGCGGATGTTTTATTTTTTGAAACAATTTCTTGGCAATTTTGGAAAAAGAAAGAAAAAAAAGAGAAGAAAAAAAAGAGTGAACTTAGAACATGGGTTGAAGCAATTGCTTTTGCTGTTGTAGCAGCACATATTTTAAGAACTTTCTTTATTGAAGCATACACTATTCCAACTTCTTCTATGGAAAAATCAATGCTAATTGGAGATTTTCTTTTTGTAAGCAAATTAGCTTACGGTCCTCGTGTACCTATGACTCCAGTTGCAGTCCCTCTTGTACATCACACCATTCCTGGAACTAAGAAGAAATCATATTCAGAAATAGTTAAAGTTCCGTATCATAGAATGAAAGGATTAGGGGATATTAAAAGAAATGATTGTGTTGTTTTCAATTGGCCAGCAGAAAAATTAAACAGACCAGTAGATAAGAAAGAGAACTACGTAAAAAGATGTGTTGGAATCGCTGGAGATAAAATTGAAATAGTTAACGGGCAATTAATGGTAAATGATGAGCCACAAGCTGAACCAGAAGGAATGAAAAAACAATTTACTTATAATGTCAAAACTAAAGGAAGTGGATTAAATCCAAAATTATTATATAAAAAATTCGATATTACAGAAGGAAGTAGAGGGAGTAACATGAATGAATATAATTTATTCCTAACAGACGAAGCATTAGAAGGTTTAAATGAATTTAAAAATGTAAAATCTATTACTCAAAATATTGATACAACATACAATTCTCCTCAATATTATTTTCCAAATAACAATGATCATTTATGGAACATTGACAACTATGGTCCAATTTTAATTCCAAAAAAAGGATCTAGTATTGATTTGACAATGGAAAATTTAGATTTATACAAAGACATAATTGAGATTTATGAAGAAAATACTTTAAAAATTTCAGAAAATAATATTTATATAAATGATTCACTTACTTCATCATATAAATTTAAAATGAATTATTATTGGATGATGGGAGATAATAGACATAATTCTGCTGACTCTAGAATGTGGGGGTTCTTACCTGAAAATCATGTTGTTGGAAAGGCTCTATTTGTTTGGATGAGCTGGGATAAAAATGGAAAAGGTTTAAATAAAATTAGATGGGATAGATTATTTTCAAGTGTTAAATAATAAAATAATATTACCAAGCTCATTTTTTGCTCCCCCTCTTTATTATTCAATACTTTTTAATTCGCCGGATTGTATAATTGATATTCATGAGCATTATATTAAACAATCGGTAAGAAGTAGATTTTCTATTTATGCAGCTAACGGCAAATTAGATTTATCTGTACCAAAAGTTAGAAAAAAAAGTTCTAAAACTAAAATGAAAGATATCCAAATCTGTTATGCTGAACACTGGCAAAAAAAACATTGGAAATCAATTACTAGTTGCTATAACTCCTCTCCTTTTTTTGAATATTACAAAGATAAATTTGAAAATATATTCAAAATAAAAGAAAAGTATCTTATTGACCTAAATAACAAATCACTTGATTTGATTATGCAAATACTTAAAGCTGACAGAAATATAAATTTTAGTACTCAATACCAAAACAATTTCTCTGAAAATGATTTAAGAGCAAGTTCTTTTAAATCTAATAATATTACAAAATACGATCAAGTTTTTTCTACAAATCATGGGTTTATAAATAATTTATCAATAATTGATTTAATTTTTAACATAGGCCCTGAGTCAACTATTTTTATTAATGACTTATATAAACCCAAAGTCAAATAATTTTTTCACTCCCTTTTTATTTTACTTAATAATTTATCACCTGTATTAATGTTATTATATTTGCTGGTAGATTTGATTTTTTATGACAATTAATATTAGTTTACCTGACGGAAAAGTAATAAATGCCAAAAAAGGCACAAATGCTCTTGAAGTAGCTAAATCAATAAGTGAAGGTTTAGCACGAAATATACTATCTGCTTCAATTAATAATGAAATTTGGGATATTAATAGACCAATAAATTCTGATTGCACATTAAAACTACATACATTCAATGATATAGAAGGAAAAAAATGTTTCTGGCATTCCTCTGCTCATCTAATGGCTGAGGCTCTAGAGGATCTTTATCCAGGAATAAAATTAGGTATTGGCCCTGCAATTGATAATGGTTTTTATTATGATGTAGATTTAGGAGATGAAAGAAAATTATCTTCTGATGATTTTCCAAGAATTGAAGAAAAAATGATATCTCTTGCTAGAGAAAAAAATAACTTTATTAGAAAAGATATTAGCAAAAAAGATGCTCTAGATTACTTCAAAGAAAAAGGTGATGAATATAAAATTGAACTTTTAAATGATTTGGATGATGGAGATATTACTTTTTATAGTCAAGGAAATTTTACAGATTTATGTAAAGGACCACATATAGAGAATACTAGTAAAATTAAGGCTATTAAATTATTAAACATTGCCGGTGCATATTGGAGAGGTGATGAAAAAAGAAAACAAATGACCAGAATATATGGCGTTAGTTTTCAAAAACAAAAAGATTTAACTGCTCACCTGCACATGCTAGAAGAAGCTAAAAAAAGAGATCATAGAAAAATTGGAAAAGAAATGGAACTTTTTACCTTTTCCAAAAAAGTAGGACAGGGATTACCGTTATGGCTTCCAAAAGGAGCACAACTTCGAGAAAAACTTGAGAATTTCTTAAAAAAAGCACAAGAAAATGCTGGATATCTTCCAGTTATAACTCCTCATATTGGAAATAAAGATCTCTATGTTTGTTCAGGTCATTATGATAAATACGGTGAAGATTCATTTCAACCAATTAGAACACCTCAAGAAAATGAGGAATTTTATCTAAAACCTATGAATTGCCCTCATCATTGCGAAGTATATAAAAGCAAACAATATTCATATAAAGACCTTCCTGTTAGATTTGCAGAGTTTGGAACTGTCTACAGATACGAACAATCAGGAGAATTACATGGATTAACAAGAGTTAGAGGGTTTACTCAAGATGATGCGCATCTTTTTGTTCGTCCTGATCAAGTAAAAAGTGAATTTATTAATGTTATTGACTTAGTACTGTATGTTTTTAGAGCTTTAGATTTTAAAGATTTTAAAGTCCAAATTTCGCTAAGAGACAAAGAAAACAAATCAAAATATATAGGTTCTGAGGAAAATTGGGAAAAAGCAGAACAAGAAATTATTGAAGCAACAAAAGAAAGAAATTTAAATACTGTAATTGAATATGGTGAAGCAGCATTCTATGGTCCTAAATTAGATTTCATGGTTAAAGATGCCATAGGAAGAGAATGGCAACTTGGAACAATTCAGGTAGACTACAGTCTTCCTGAGAGATTTGAGCTAGAATATACTGGAAAAGATAATCAAAAACACAGACCGGTAATGATTCACAGAGCTCCATTTGGATCTTTAGAAAGATTTGTTGCTGTATTGATTGAACACTGTGGAGGGAACTTTCCACTATGGTTGAGCCCTGAACAATTTATCATTTTACCTATTAGTGAAAAATATCACGATTATGCTGAAAAAGTTAAACAATTACTAAAAAATTACGATATTTGCGGCCCTATTGATAAAAGGGCTGAAACTACTAGTAGAAAAATTAGAGATGCAGAGGTTTCCAAAATACCATTTATCATAGTAGTTGGAGAAAGAGAAGAAGCGGAAAGTAAAATAACAGTTCGTAAACACGGTGGAGAAAATGTAGGTAGTATATCCACTGAAGATTTTATAAAAATGCTTCAAAAAGAAATAGATGAATTAATAAAATTTAATAACTAAAATAAAAAACATCGCATTAAGAAAAGCATATAGAGGAAGGGCTGTCCAAAAGAAGCAACATAAGACAAATAGAGAAATAACGGCAGCTTATGTAAGAATAGTAGGTGAAAAGGTTGATTCTAAAATTGTATCTCTTGATGAAGCACTAAAAATTGCAAATTCATTTGAGTTAGATTTAGTAGAAATTTCACCAAATACAGAACCTCCTGTCTGCAAACTAATTGATTATAAAAAATTCATTTATGATCAAAAGAAAAAGCAAAAGGCAATAAAGTCAAAGGCTCAAAAAGTAGTAATAAAAGAGCTTAGATTTGGACCAAATACAGGAGATCATGATTTTGATTTTAAATTGAAACATGCAATAAAATTTTTACAGGAAGGTGCAAAAGTTAAAGCTTTTGTTTTTTTTAGAGGAAGAACAATAATTTTTAAAGACAAAGGAGAAATATTACTATTAAAATTAGCACAGGCATTAGAGGAATATGGTATTGTCGAGAATATGCCTAAGTTAGATGGAAAAAAAATGATAATGATTATTGCACCTAAAAAGAAATAATAAAAAAGGAATTATGCCAAAAATGAAAACTAAAGCCGGCGCGAAAAAAAGATTTAAAGTTACCGGTTCAGGAAAAATAAAAAGAAAACATGCGTTCAAATCGCATATTTTAACAAAAAAAGCTACTAAACAAAAAAGAAATTTGACTAAGACAGGTTTAGTACATGATGCAGATGTAAAGAGTATAAAAGACCAACTCTGCATATAAATTAATTAAGGTTATTAACCAGGTAATTAGTCATTTCAAGGACTTAAATTGTCACTAATTATCAAAAAATAAAATAAAATGCCAAGATCAGTAAACTCAGTTGCCGCTAAGGCACGTAGAAAAAAAATTTTAAAAGCAGCCAAAGGTTACTTTGGTAGAAGAAAAAATGTTCACACTGTTGCAAAGAATGCGGTTGAGAAAGGGATGTTATATGCTTATCGTGATAGAAAAAATAAAAAAAGAACATTTAGAGCTTTATGGATTCAAAGAATTAATGCAGGCGCAAGACTTCACGGAATGTCATATTCAAAGTTCATGGGTAAAATTCACTCAAATGGAATTGAACTAAATAGAAAGGTACTTGCCGACTTAGCAATGAATCATCCAGAAGCATTTAAACAATTAACTTCAAGTCTAAAATGATTCTAGCATGAAAAATAGAAAAATACTTACCTACTCTAAGTGAGTTGATTGATAGATTATCAATTGCTCAATTAAAGGAAGTTTTTATAAATGAGCATAAAGACGAATACTCTAAAGAAATTATGGATATTATAAATGACATACAAATTCTTTTAGATGAAACGGATGATAAAATTGATGCTAAAACTATTCGGGCAATTATTGTTTTATCACAAATGAACCTACATATTTGGCATAATGAATCAAATTATAGAAATGGTATTAAAGATGGAAATAACCTTGAGCTAACTCATGGTTTGAATGGAATTAGAAATACTGCAAAAAATAAGATTCAAGAAATTGTAGGTGGAAGAAAAGACTACAAAATAGACTGCCTTGCAGCAGATTTCAAAGATTGGGAAATAAGCTGGTAATTACTGTAGCTTATTTCTTACTAAAGCTGCAATTAATTTTCCATCTGCAAGACCACTTAGTTTTTTAGTTGCAATTGACATTACTCTTCCCATATCTTTCATTGAATCAGCACCTTGTTCAATAATAATTTCATCTAAAATTTCATTAACTTCTTGCTCTGAAAGTTGCTTAGGAAGATAGTGTTCTAAATGTCTTAACTGAGCTAGCTCATCTTTTTCAAGATCAGCTCTATTTTGATCATTGTAAATTTGAGCAGAATCTTTTCTTTGCTTAACCAATTTTGAAATAATCTTAAGAGCAATTTCATCAGTAATATTGTCTCTCCCGTCTTTTGAAGCCTCTAAAAGGAAAGCAGATTTTACTGACCTAAGAGCTGAAAGTTTATCAACATTTTTGGCTAGCATTGCCTGCTTAATATCATGATTTATTAATTCTTGTATAGTCATATTAATTATATTTTTGATTATTAGTTTTCAAATTTTCCAATGCATCTTTAGCATATTTATAATCATGATTAATTTCTATTGCTCTTTTATAATCTACTTCTGCCTGAGCAATATTGCCAAGTGTTTCAAAACAAATCCCTCTAGCATAATAGGCTTCATAAAAAGCCGTATTAGAATAAATCGCATCAGCAAAATTATTTACTGCTATGTCAAACAAATCTAATTCCATATGAATAAATCCAATATTATAATGAGTATTCGCATTAAAAGCATCAAAATCTAGAAGTTTATTATATGTGTCTAATGCTTTATTATAAGATAAGTTACTCTGATAATATAAGCCAAGATTATAAAGAGCTATAAGATTTGTGGAATCAATATTTAAAGCATTTTCATAAAAAGTTGATGTTAAAGTATCATTCTTTAATTGATATATAAGTGCAATTTCAATATATGGCTCAATAAAATCAGGGTTAATATTAATGCTATTTTGAAAACAATTAATAGCATTATCTAATTGATCTAATTTTTTAAATGCATAACCCATCAAATGATGAGTTTCATATTGATTATATTCTAAATTTAAAGATTGATTAAACAAATCAATTGCATCTTTATACTTTGCATAAGCAATATTTATTTCACCATATAGAGCTAAAGCTAAAAAATTATCTTTTTCATTTAAAAGTGAGTTTTTAACACACGTTAAAGCTAGATTACCATAATCAGTCTTCGATTTATCATATTTTGAAATTTCAAAATAACAAAGAGCAGCAAGATAATTACATTCGCTACTTAGAGAGTCAATTTTAATACACTGATTTAAATCAAATAAAGCAGATTCAAGCTTTCTTCTTTCTAAATTATATTTTGCTCTTTCTAAAAGAGGTAGAATGTTATTTGGATTTGAATTAACTTTCTGTGATAGAATTTCTATTTGAGATTTAGAATTATTTTCTTTCTCAAAAGTATTGTTACATGAGAAAAAACATATAAAAAAAAGGAAAAAAAACAGTATTCTCATCTTTAATATTAAGACGACAATTCTTTGATTTTAGTTTCTAATTCTTCACATAATTCAGGGTTATCAGAAATCATTTGCTTTACAGCATCTCTTCCCTGACCTAATTTAGTATCATCATAACTAAACCATGATCCACTTTTATTTATAATATCAGCTTCAACTGCTGCATCTAAAACCTCACCAGATCTAGAAATACCTTGACCAAACATAATATCGAATTCAACTTTTTTAAATGGAGGTGCTACCTTATTTTTAACTACCTTAACTCTAGTTCTATTTCCAGTTATATTTTCTCCGTTTTTAATTGCTCCAATTCTTCGAATGTCAAGTCTTATTGAAGAATAGAATTTAAGAGCATTTCCACCTGTTGTTGTTTCTGGATTTCCGAACATTACACCAATTTTCATTCTTATTTGATTTATAAAAATACAAGTGCATCCTGTTTTACTTATTGTCGCTGTTAATTTTCTAAGAGCCTGCGACATTAATCGAGCGTGAAGTCCCATTTTTGAATCCCCCATTTCTCCATCAATTTCAGATTTAGGAGTAAGGGCAGCTACTGAATCTATAACAACTAAATCAACAGCTCCAGAGCTTATTAAGTGATCAGCTATTTCAAGTGCTTGTTCACCATTATCAGGTTGTGAAATAAGTAAATTATCAATATCAACACCTAAAGATGATGCATAAACAGAATCAAATGCATGTTCAGCATCAATAAATGCAGCAATGCCACCTTGTTTCTGAACTTCAGCAATTGCATGTATAGTTAGAGTTGTTTTTCCTGAAGACTCCGGACCATATATTTCAATGACTCTTCCCCTAGGATATCCACCAACTCCTAAAGCAAGATCTAAACCAATAGATCCAGTAGGTATTACATCAATATCTTCGGCAATCTTATCCCCAAGTTTCATTACAACCCCTTTACCATAGGACTTCTCAAGTTTCCCTAAGGTTAATTCAAGGACTTTTAACTTAGCATTTTTTTCTTTTTCGCTCATATTTTTTTTTATACAAATTACTAAAAATATGGCATAAGCATCAAGAAATTATTGTGCTAATTATTAACAAAAAACAAAAATTTAATTTAGTGAAACAATGAATTTATTTCCTAATAAGGATTTTGTAGATTTTGAATAAGACAAAATAAAATCCAATGTTTTTTTAGAGGGATAATTATCTAGTTGAGTTTTTAAATTTTTATTAATTTCTTTGTTTTTGTGACTTTTAGTAGAGTTTTTATTCATATATATCTTTTTGATTAATACATGAATAACGATAAAGAAAAAAAAATATTATATAAAAAGTCTAATTATGTAAATCTACATGATGTTTTTTACTTAGTGCTCTTAAATTTATTAACGCATAACGCATTCTTCCAAGGGCAGTATTAATTGAAATATCAAAATATTCTGCAATTTTTTTAAAGCTTAGCTCTTCATAATATCTCAACTTTAGAACTTCTTTTTGATCAGATGGTAATTTGTCAATTAAAGAATTTAAATCACTAAAAATCTGATCTTTTATTAATTTTTCATCAGCATTAATTTTAGAATCTTTAATTACATCAAAAATATCAAAATCATTATTTGATCTTATCATTTGCATTTTCTTTTGTTTTCTAAAATGATCAATAACAAGATTATGTGCAATTCTCATAACCCATGGCAAAAACTTTCCTTCTTCATTATATTTACCTTTCTGAAGTGAATTTACAACCTTGACATAAGTATCTTGAAATATATCTTCACTAAGATCCTTATTTTTAATTTTCGACATAATAAAGGCAAAAACTCTATTCTTGTGTCTATTTAACAAAACCTCAAAAGAGCTATTATCTCCATTGATATAATTTTTTACTAGTTCTTGGTCTGAAAGATTACTTAATAGCATACTACTTTAATTTGGTTAATAATAAAATAAGTAGATGTTTATGCTATAAGCTTTAGGTTTTAGAGTTAATTTTCTAATTCAATTCAAAAATAGATAAACTTTAGAAACTATACAAATGATAATGTTTATTTTTGCAAAATTCGATCATTTTACATGAGTAAGAAACAAGAAACCCAAAACAATAAAATAAGCATTATTGGTGCCAAACAGCACAATTTAAAAAACCTTTCTCTTTCTGTATATAAGAATAAAATAACTGTAATTTCAGGTGTTTCAGGCTCAGGTAAATCAACATTAGCTTTTGACACTCTTTATGCTGAAGGGCAACGAAGATACATTGAAAGTTTGTCTTCATATGCAAAACAATTTCTTGGTAAAATTGAAAAGCCTGATGTTGAAGAAATTAATGGGATTTGTCCTGCTATTGCAATAGAGCAAAAAACTATCACAAAAAATCCTAGATCAACTGTGGGAACAACTACTGAGATATATGATTTTTTAAAATTACTTTATGCCCGAATAGGAAAAACATATTCGCCAATTTCAAATAGTGTTGTTAAAAAAGATAAAGTTGATGACATTTTAAAATATATTTTAAATCAAAATATTAATTCTAAAATTCTAATTACTTCAGATTTTAAGAATGAAGATGAAAATAATAACGAATTAATTAAAAGATTAAAAATTAAGGGATATTCAAGATTATTAATCAACAATAAAATTGAAAAAATAAAAGATTTAGATGTTAAGAAAATAAATAATAAAAAATTATTGACAATTATTGATAGAATAATAATTGAAAAAGATATTGATATCAATAGAATCACTGATTCTATAGAAAATGCTTTACATCTAGGAAATGGAAGTTGTATAATTTTTAATGGTAAAATCAAAAAGGAATTTTCGACCAGATTTGAATTAGACGGTATAAATTTTATAACTCCATCTCCTGAATTATTTTCTTTTAACAATCCTTATGGAGCTTGTAAAAAATGTGAAGGCTATGGAAGCATACTTGGAATAGATAAAAAGAAAGTAATTAAAGATGAAGATTTATCTGTTTATGAGGGAGTAGTAGCACCATGGTCTGGGATAAAATTATCTAAATGGAAAGACAGATTTATTAGTAAATCTATTAAATACGATTTCCCTATTCACAGAGCGTATAAAGAACTTTCTGAAAAGGAAAAGGACATTTTATGGAACGGATATGAAAAATGTAAAGGGATAAATCAATTCTTCGATTATTTAGAAACAAAAAAATATAAAATTCAAGCCAGAGTATTAATCGCAAGATATCGTGGTAAAACCTCTTGTGATGAATGTCAAGGCACAAGATTAAGAAAAGAAGTTCAATACATAAACATTGGAGATAAAAGTATTTCAGAAATAACAAATCTATCTATTAAAAATGCATTGGGCTTCTTTAAGAATTTGAAACTTAATAAACAAGATTTAACTATAGCACAAAGAGTTTTAAATGAAATTAAAACTAGACTACAATATTTAAATGATGTAGGACTTGAATATTTAAGTTTAAATAGAAAATCAAACACTCTCTCTGGAGGAGAATCTCAAAGAATTAATTTAGCAACCTCACTTGGAAGTTCTCTTGTTGGAGCTATGTATATTCTTGATGAACCTAGTATAGGACTTCATCCAAAAGACACTATTAAACTTATAAAGATTTTAAAGAACTTGAGGGACATAGGAAATACGCTTATAGTTGTCGAACATGATGAAGAAATAATGCTTAACTCTGATTATTTAATAGATATTGGACCTGAAGCAGGAATAAATGGAGGTGAAATAATGTTTAATGATGAAACAAGTAAATTACACAAGTCAAAATCAAGTCTTACCACCAAATATCTAAACAATAAACTTCAAATAAACTTACCTGAGATAAGAAGAAAATCTAATGACTATATACGATTAACAGGAGTTAAAAAAAATAATATAAATGATATTGATGTTAACTTCCCACTAAATAGTCTTACCCTTATTACTGGAGTAAGTGGCTCAGGCAAGTCATCTCTTGTGAAAGACGTTTTAAAGCCAGCATTTAATAATTATATTGGAGTTTATGAGAAAGACGAAGGGAATTATAAGTCAATACACATTACTAATAGTAACATTAATAAACTTGAATTTATTAATCAAAATCCATTAGGAAAATCATCAAGATCGAATCCAATTACATATATAAAAGCTTACGACGATATAAGATCATTATTTGCAAATCAATCATTATCAAAAGCAAGGAAATATAAAAGTGGGATGTTTTCTTTTAACGTGGATGGGGGTAGATGCAACTTTTGCAAAGGAGAAGGTGAAATAACAGTAGAAATGCAATTTATGGCTGATGTACATCTAAAATGTGAAGATTGTAAAGGAACAAGATTTAAAAAAGAAATTCTTGAAATTAAATTTCATAAAAAAAATATCTCTGAAATTTTAGAAATGTCCGTTAATTCTGCTATAGATTTTTTTAAGAAAAACGACCAAATCTCTATAGCTAATAAAATTAAACCATTGCAAGATGTTGGACTAGGATATATAAAATTAGGTCAGTCATCAAACACATTAAGTGGTGGCGAAGCTCAAAGAACAAAAATTGCATCATTTCTTTCTAAAGGTAATACTCAAAATAAAATTCTATTTATTTTTGATGAACCTACTACAGGACTACATTTCAACGATATTAAAAAACTCTTAAAATCTTTTAATTCTTTATTAGAAAAAGGTCATTCTATTATTTGTATTGAACATAATTTAGATGTAATAAAGTGTGCTGATTGGATAATTGATTTAGGTCCTCATGGAGGTGATAAGGGTGGAAAAATAATTTTTGAAGGAACTCCTGAAAATATAATACTAGAAAAAAATTCTTTCACAGGACAATATTTAAAATCAAAAATCCTATTGTAATCTTTCTAAAAAATCTTGTAAAATAATTGTTGCACTTATTTTATCAACTAGTTTTTTATTTCTTCTCTTTGCTTTAGAAATACCAGAACTGATAATTGTGTTTTTAGCAATCACAGAGGTAAATCTTTCATCAATTTCTTTAATTTCTATTTTAGAAAAATTATTCTTAAGTTTTTTCTTAAATAAATCTATTTCACTAAAAATGATATTTTCCTTGTTTTGAAGATTGATAGGATTACCAATAACAAAAGTTGACACTTGTTCTTTTTTAAAAGATCATCCAAAAAAATAAATATTTTTTGGTTTGAAATTGTTTCTAATGCAAATGCTATTTTTCTAGATGAATCAGAAATAGCAATACCAATTCTCTTAGTACCATAATCAATTGCGACTATTTTTGACACTATTGCTTTACAATTTGATAAGTAATATTTTCAGGTAAAATAGTTATGTGGTAAATACCAGACTTAAGATGCTTAAAGTTAAAGTCATGATTAGAAACTATATCTTCAACATACATAAGTCTTTTTCCTTTCAAATTTGTAATTTCGAGGTTGTGTTTTTTTGAATCATTAAAAGAAATAGTGAAATCCCCCACAGATGGATTAGGAAAAATTTTCATTTCTAAATTATTATCCAAAACGGAAGTTTGATTGGTATAAATTGGAGGGAATACAATGTAATCTACCCATGCACAATCATCTCCATCACTCCAAGACCCGTCTTTATCATATTCCCATTTAAAAGTATGAGTTCCTGTAGAAGGAACAGGAAATGAAACAAAACTCCAAGCAGTATCTTCACCTGACCACTCTCCTACTTTTGTGCCATTAATTTTAAATTTCAAGAAGTCAAAATTGTATTCAGAAGAAACATATTTATAAAATGAAATATCTCCTGGAGCAAGTACATTTACATAAATTGATAGTTCTGACTCTTCACCATCTGGTAGATTATATGCAGATCTAGAGCTATATACTCCTTCATAAATTTGATTTCCATCTACTACCCAAGGGAAAGTTCCTTGTAACCAAGAATAATTTGAAAAATCTCCAGTCTCATAATCTTCATTTATTTCACCAGCATGTTCATTAAAATCAGTTTGATATGAATAGATCTGATCTGTTACATCAAATGGAAAAATAATATTTGTTCCAACAGGAGTATTAGAATCAACTGTTATATTAAAAACTAAGTTCTGAGATTGTGAGGTATTTAATATAGGAAATGTAACTGTTGAATTATTAAAAGTAATATAACTACTTAATGATGATAAAGATCCTGTTAAATTATAAGAGTCTGCATGACCAATATTATTAACCTCTACAATTAAATCCAAAGTCTCACCAGCGTCTAATTTACCATTACCATTACCTAAAACTAAATCATTAACGGTGAAACTAAGATGATTTATAACAGGAGAATTAAGTGTTACATTAATAGTTGAATTCCAAACGTTTCCTTGAGAATCTGAAATAGTTAATTGCATAGGTGCTAAGTGCTGATCTGGTACTAAATCTGCTACTTGAAATGAAAATGCATTAGATGTTGTTATGGTTTGATTTGAATTGATTAAACCTATTGTTTCAAGAGAATCAACAATAGTAATATATTGATCATTTGTTGATAAAACTAAATTAAGGTTTTGTGAATTACCTCCACCCAAATTAAAAAGATCTACATCTAAATTAATTAACTCGCTATAGTCAGCTAACGAATTATTATTTCCATTAAGATCTGAAAGAATATTATTTGAAACAGTAACATATGGACCATTAGGCGACATGGACTGAACAGTATTAATGTAAGGTTGCTTAAATTGTTTTGTAACAACAACATCTACTGACCCCATATTTGAAATAGGACTGAAATTTAAGTTTACAATTCCAGTTGCATCACAAAGTTGTGCATCCAAAAGAACTCCATTCATTGATAATGCAACGTATGAATTTTCTTCTGAATTAACTACAAAAGTAGTTGCACCTGTAGGGATAATAGAGTTATGTGATACATTAATAGTTGTAGGAATACCAACATATGGCATCAGAGATGGATCTCCCATCAAGTGATAAATCTCCCAATAATATTCTTCTGCTCCTCCAGCTTCAGTAACTGCAAGATTTCCAGCATGTAGAATCTGTGCTTGTGTAATAAACCAATCATCTTGATGCTCTCCGTTTTCATGCATCCATGAGTCATATGCACCTAAACCTGTTCCTGAATATGTAGGATTAGCTGTAATATTTGAAGTGTTTCCAACTGACCACCAATAATCCTCATCCCAATAGGTATTATTACTTGCGCCTATATGACCAACTGCACCCTTATCTTCTACTCTAAGTAAAGCTTCACCAAAACAAACAGGTTCATCAAATTTATTTGGCAAACAACAATTACTTATAACTAGCCCGTACTCATTAAAATTTTGAAGCGTAGATACATCACTTGTATTAAAACTAGGATCTCCCCATCCATTTGATCCACAGTGCGCCGTATAATTTGAAAGACCTGTTCCCTCACTTATGTTGCTAATTATACTTGCTGAAGCTTGAGGCATATCAGATGTAATTGGTGTACCAGAACCATATAGATAATTATTAATAGTTAAATTATGAGCAATATTAAAATAATTATCAGTCGCATAGTTTATTTGACCGTTACCATATGTTGGAGCATAAGCTGCATCAACTCCAGCTACTAAAACAATATCATCTAGAAAATTTGGATCAGCAAATAGATATTTTTCATGCGTTAAAGATTTTTCTATTTGATTTTCAATTTCATCAATAGTATTTCCTGAAAATCTTCCATAATACATTTCTGGATAAAAATCTCCACCACCATCAAATTCACAATAATACAAATCAGAGACATGTGAACCAGAATTTCCACTGAAAGATGGAATTTGAGCAATATCTCCAACTAATAACAAGTAGGTAGGTGCTGGATCATTGACAGTTGCGTTATTATAAAGATTTTCAACAAATGATTTTATTGATGTAGTCGTTGTTCCAACATTGGGATTATTTGTATAAGCTTCAATTATATGAAAACCCTTTTTAGTTTTCCATTCTACAAATGGTTGTAATGCATTTTGAAATAATGGATCAGAAACAATAACATATTTTACAGGATAAGTAGTAATTATATCCTCGGGTGTAGGTGGTAAATAATTAATACATTTTTTGTATAAATGTTCAAATTCTGCAGAATAATATATCTGATTTATACTCTGATTATTTTTTAGATTGAATTTTATTTCAATCTCTAAATTAGTTACAACTTCAATTTCTTGTTTAACAGGGTTATATGAAAATGGAGATATTATGATTCTTGCTAATTGAACTCCTCTCATTTTTCCTAGAAATTCTGTACTTACTAATTTCTCGTTCGATAAATCATCTATTTTATATGAAGATTCATTTTTATGGAAAATAATCTCATCTTTGTTAGCACTTTTAGAAATAGATGGTTGATTTGGTAAAATTTTATCGTTAATACCAAAATCTGATAATTTTATTTTTTTTGAAGCTTTATTAATAATATTTACATCAACTTCTGAACCATTTGGAACAGATATTAATTTCATTAACGAAGGAAGTTCAGGGGTTCCTATTTCAGAGTTTGTAGAATAATATGGTACTGTTAATTTTATAAAATCTCCATATTCAGTTTTTATTTTGTTTGTATTGATTTGATTTATCTGATTAACAATTTTGAAACTATTTTTTGTCTTATCTAAAACTTCAAATCGATTATTTTCATTAGAAAAATTGATGTCATTGGAAGCTACACTTGAGGCACAAAGAAAAAAAGAAAAAAAGAAAAATTTTAAAAATTTCATAATAATGATTTATTACAAATATAAGATTTTTATAGGGGATAAAAGATTAAAATTTTATAATCAATTTAGAATTTTTAAGTAAGTAGAATATTCAATCAATCTATCATTTTCATTTTGACTAAAATCATTTTGAACTATTCTATTAAAAAGTCTTGTTATTTGTTTTTCAAAATCATTAATAAAATCATTATTAAAAATTAACCCACCTTTCTTTTGCAAGGGAATAAATCCATTTCTAATATTTCTTAAAAAGTATATTCCTACTTGAATATCTCTATTCAGATATTCTGGATAATTTTTCAGGAATAAATATGTATACATTAAAAGCTGAAAAATCTTATCATTTTTAGCATCATCAACAATGTCATTCCAATCAGAAAACATCAACTCATTTTTACGAGAAATATTTCCTGATTTATAATCTATAATTCTTAATGCATTATTAAAAAAATCTATCCTGTCAATATTTCCAGTTAATTTAAAATTGTACTCATCAATAATAAAATTATATTCTAACTCCGTTTCTCTAAATAGAATTTGAATTTTATTTCCTTTTTTAATCAAATTTTCTTCATATTTCAAACAATCAGAGATTAATCTTTCAGCAACCTTTAAAGAGAGGTAGTTTTTTCCTGTTTTATATGTTTGAGCTGATAGTGTTTTTTGATAGAATTCTAAAACTAAAGGCTTAATTTTTTTTTCAAAATTTATAAATATCTCTGAAGAAATTATTTCATTAGAATAAAAATGCTCCAAAACATAATGTATTGCACTTCCCATAATACCATTATCTGCAAATTCATCAATTTCTTTAGGTTCCCTGACTTTGATTAAATAATGTAAATAAAACTCAAGACTAGAATTTTTATAAGTATTTAAGGCAGTAGGAGAAACTCCTTGATTCCCCCAGCTTATTATTTGATTCTTTATATCTTTATTCTTAATGAGCAAATCATTATTTTTATCCTGTATTTTAGGTTGATCATAAAAAACAAGCTCTTTTATTTTGTTAGCTTTATATTCTGAAATTAATTGAGTTACAAATCGACTTTTTTCACCAACACCAAAGTCTTTCATGCTTGAATTATATGTTAATGTAACATGTTTTGCTCTTTGTAATATTCTGTAGAAATGATATGAAAAAATAGCATCTCTTTCAGAATATGTTGGAATTTTGTAATATTTTTTTAGTTCATAAGGGATTAAAGAATTTATAATTTTTCCTTTTGGAAGGATTCCTTCATTTACGCCAATAATAATAACATTTTTGAAATCAAGCGCTCTACTTTCTAAAATACCCATTAACTGAACTCCCTCAAGTGGCTCACCTTTAAAAGGAATTACCTCCTTTGATATCACTCTATCTATTAAAGTAATTAGTGTACTAACATCTAACTTGAAAGAAAATTTTTCAACTAATCTAACTACTATTTCAAGAGATTTATTGAAGACATAAATAATTTCTGTATCCAAATAGTTTTTGTTTTTAATACTTTGAATTAAGAGCAATGAAACTAAAGACTTTAATTGATCTATAACAGTTACTGCATTGTCATTTATGTTAAAAATATTTTTGAATTTTCTATTACTAAAGATATTTGATAAATAATGTTCATTAATAAAAATTGTGTTATTAGTAATTATCTCATTTTTAGCACTAAATATATCAATAGAGCTTGATATTTTTTTAAAAAATGGATTATCTAGTAAATTGATAAAATCTTTATAATAAAAACCTTCATTTTTAGTTTTGACACTGTTTTTTATCAAATCCAAATAACTTCTAACAAATGTGTAAAAAGGAGAATTTTTAAATGGACTTCCCATGGTTACATTTAGTCTATTTACATTTTTAGGAATATTATTTAAAACTGGATACAGCAAACCTTCATCTGCAAGAATTATCGCGGTATTACTATCAATTAAATCATCTTTACTAGTTTCAGATAATAGCATAGAAACCACTTGAGCTTGAGCAATATCTTGAGGACAAGAAATGACTTGAAATTTATCCTTTTTATGTGATAAATAATCTCCAATACCCTCAAAATCTATTTCACTCCATTTATTTTTTTGTTGTTTGAGAAAAAAAGATGCCTCATGATCATTGTTTTGCATATAGTATTTATCAGCGTCCCAAAAAACTCTTGCAATATTTCTTTGCTTTAAATTATCAATTATCATATGTTGAGATTTTGTTAAAGCATTCAAACCAACAAACCAAACTCTATTCCAATTAATATTGGAATTGTTAATTTTTTCTGCTGCCACTAAATTTGCAAGACCTTGATATGCGTATTTATTGTTTAATAATAAATTTTTATAATTTTCATATACTAAATATAATGAGCTGAAAAAATCAATATATTCTCTTTGTTTTTGAGTTAAATTATCATTAGAAAAACTCCATTGCTCGAGATTCCAATTTTCTAATTCCTTTACATTTTTAATATTAGTAAATAATGATTTTGCATCAACCATATTAGTATCAATATCATTAAAATCTTGTAGTAATGTATTTCCCCAATTTAAAAATTCATTAAATGTTTCTTTTTTAGAATCTGTTATACTTAAGTAACTACTATATAAATAAAATTGTAATGAAACATTATCGATAACCTTTAAATCAGAGATACTTTCTATAAACTCTTCTATGGAAAAAAATTGAGGTAGAAAAATTGGTTTAGAAATCTTTTTAGATAAATAATTTTTAAGAAAAACTACAGCTCTTTTACTAGGTAAAACAACTGCAATTTTGTCCATACCTGTTGGAAATTTTCTGATTAATCTATCAGCGATCTCTTCTAAAAAAGGCTTCATATTTTAAAAACTTTTTTTGTTAGAGAAGTATATATAAGAAATAGACTAATATTATCATAGCCCATATCTTTTAAAACAGTTGAATACTTTATGATCTGCTCTTTATGGACATCTTCTTTTTTACCAGTTTTATAATCAATTATAACTACTTTATTATCCTTAAATAGAATTCTATCTGGAATATAAGTTTTTCCGCTTGGCAATAGAATTTCTTTTTCAGTTTTTACTTGCCAGTTTTTGGAAAAGAAATATGAAATTTCAGAATCTGAAAAAAGATCAGCAATCACCTCTTGTAATTTGTTTTTTTCAGAAAGATCACAAAGACCTTTTTGATAAACGTCATTAATTACGTCATTTACTTGATCTTTAAAATAAATTTTTGATAAAGTGAAATGAAGTAACTTACCCCAATCCTTTTTCTCTTGAGGATTTTCAATGTCCCAGAAATCAGAAGTAGAATTATTTATTGTTAGTTTGTTCTTCCAGTTTTGATTTTCAATCTCTTTCTTAATAAATATATTATCAGATTTAGAATTCAAAGTAGAGTTAACATCTTTTTCTCCAATAAAATAAGGATATGATTTTGAATAACTTGAAAGAAAAGAATTCATATTAAAATTATTTGCAGTAGTTTTTTTTGGGGTTATAGAATAAATATAAAGTGACTCTTTAGCCCGAGTACAAGCAACATAGAGTTTATTTAAATTATCTAAAGTAATCAAAGAAAGTTCTTTTTCATACTGTATTGAAAAATCTGAAATTAATAAGTTTTTATTTTGATTGATTAATGAGTATTCTAACTTGTTTGATAAATTAGTTGGATTCTTTACCCACATTTCCTTTTTTGGAGATGATGTCCAATTAAATGGAAGCAAAACAATAGGAAACGCTAGACCCTTTGATTTGTGAATAGTCATTAATTTAACTGCATTAATTTCTTCTGAAATTTCAATAGACTTTTTATTCTTTATATCAAGCCAATTATCTAAAAAAGATGAAAGATTATTGGTATGATTTATTGAAAAATTATGTACGAAATCCAAGAAAAAATCAACAAAAACATCTCTTTTAATTTGAAAAATCTCTATGATATTATTAACCATTTCAAACAAAGACATTTCACTTAAATCATCAATATTAAATTTATAACCTAACTCTTCAATTACCTTAACAAATTGTTTTTCTTCTTTTATCATTAATAAAAGTTCGTTTAGAGTAAAATCCAAACTCTTAATTTTTTTTAGATTAGTTAAAATTGAAGCTTTAATAATTTCATCATTATTATTTTGCGAGTATTTTAAAGCAGAAACTATAAGTTTTACATTGACAGAATTAGATATAAGTAATCCTTCATCAGAAACTATTGGGATATTATTATTTGATAGTGTATCAGCAATAATTTTAATTTCCTTATGAGTATTGCAAAGAATTGTAATGTCATTATAATTAAATTTTCTTTTTGAAATTATTTCATTTATCTCGTCAACAACTTTTCGCAACATGTTTTCTTGATAAACTTCATCATCAAACAACTCAATCGAAACGTAACCACCTTGCTCTGCAAAGGAAGATTCTTGAACAGAATTATTATAAATTACTTTCAAATCTTCAGATAAAATACTTTTAGCATGTGAAAAAAAATCATTATTAAATTCAATAATATTTTTTTTACTTCTAAAATTCTCAATTAGGTTTTCCTCACTGTAATGATTAGTTAGTTTGGCTTGCCACTCAGAACGAAAATTTAGATGATTCCCTTTAAATATTTCTGGTAATTTTAAAAATTGCTCTACTTCTCCTGATCGCCATCTATAAATGGATTGTTTGCCATCACCAACAACTATAGATTTACCTGTATCTAAAGCATCTGTGATGAGGGGAAGTAAATTTTGCCATTGTAAAATCGACGTGTCTTGAAATTCATCAATTAAAAAATGATTATACCTTTCACCTAATCTTTCAAAAATAAAAGATGAAACTTGAGAAGTAACAATATTATGTATTTTCCTATTAAAAGATGAAATATGTTCAAGATTATTTTCTCTTTTAAATGTGTTTATATGATTAAAAAGTTCACTGATAATGATTGTTTGGTAAATTTTATTTAAAACTGCATTACAAGTAATTAAATCTTTTAAAAGTTTCATTAATTCATCAATAAATTTGATTAATTCAACTTTTAAATCTTCAATATTATTTTTCAAGTCTTCATTTAAACTTTTTTTGTACCAGATATCATTTTCAATATTTTTTAACAAAGAGGTAGAGGGGATCCAATCTTTGTAATTAAGACTATTTAGTTTGACTGAAAATAAATTATAATATGTCCCTCTTAGAAAATGATTAGGTGTTAAATTGTTTTTTATAAAGAAATTTAAAACATCTTTTTGAAGAAGATTAATTGATTCTTTTATAACGGTTTGTTTTTTAAATAACTCATCTTTAACTTTTTTGCTTTCATTTATTGAAAAGCTATTTTTCATTAGATTTCCTTCTGACCCTTCAATAAAAAAATGTCTGCAAAAATCTTCTAAATCAGATTCAATGTTGTAACTATTTCCGTCTTCAATCTTTTTTAGTGTAAAGTCAATCAACACTTCCGAAAACAATTTATTTTGATCAGAAATTTTATTTAAAAGCCTAGCAACTACAGGTTGTATAATTTTTTGACTATCTAGAACTAATTCAAATTCATTTTTAACACCTAATTCTCTAGAAAAGGACCTTACTATTTTATATGTAAACTTATCAATAGTTTGAATTCCTAAATCAGAATAATTATGAATAATATAAGAATATAAATCCTTTGAAAATTTGAAAATAAGTTTTTCAGAAAGCTGTGTTTTTAATTTTATCTCATGCAAAATATTATCCACGTCTTTTTGCTGAGATAATGTGTGTAAATATTGAAGGATCCTTTCCTTCATTTCTTTTGCAGCTTTATTTGTAAAAGTTATTGCAAGTATTCTTTTAAAATAATCTTTTCTAAACCCCCCTGAACCTAGAGATAATGCGATATAATTTACAGCTAAATTGTATGTTTTGCCTGAACCTGCAGATGATTTATATACAATAAAATTTTTCACTTGCAGAATTTAGATTGAAGCTATTTTAGTTTTTAATCATTGTGTATTTTAGAACCACAGTATTTACAATATAAGGCGTCTTCATCATGTCCTTCTTGAGAACAATTAATACAAACTTGAGTACTAATGTTTTTCTTAGTTTTTATTATTCCTGCAGTAACAATACCAGTAGGTACTGCTATAATTCCATAACCAAGTAACATAATAACTGAAGCTATGATTTTACCAATTACAGTTACAGGAACAACAGTACCATATCCAACTGTAGTTAGAGTTACTATTGACCAATATATTGAATTGGGAATGTCTTGAAATCCAGGGTTTTTACCTCCTAATCCTTCAAATATATACATTATTGTTCCAAGAATTACTATGAGTAACATAACTGAAAGAAGGAAAACAATAATCTTTGGAACAGCATTTCTTAAAGCTATCTGCATAGTATAGGCTCCCCTGATATATCTTTTTAGCTTAAAAACTCTAAATATTCTTATTATTCTAACAGATCTGATTACTGTGAGAGTATGTAGATTTGGAAATGTGAAAATAAGATATGTAGGTAATATTGCTAGTAGATCAATTATACCCATTGATGAAAAAATATATTTCAAAGGTTTATTTATTGAATATATCCTTAAAAAGTACTCAATTGTAAAAAGAATAGTAAAAATCCACTCAAGAGAAATTAATAAAGAACCATATTGTTGTTGAATAGATTCTACACTTTCAAGCATTACAACTAAAACAGATAAAAGAATTGCTATTAGTAATGCAATATCAAAGGCTTTACCCTTTGGGGTATCGGCTTCAAAAATTATCTGATGGATTCTTTCCCTTGTCATGTAATAGCAAATGTATACTTTTTTTAATTCAAATAGAATAATTAGAAAAAAATTGGTAAGTGTTTTATAAACAATTATTTACCTACATTCTTTCAGGGACATCAATACCTAAAAGGGACATTCCAGACTTGATATTAGCTGATATTCTTTTGGAAAGTAAAACTCTAAAAATAACAAGACTATCGGCTTCTGCTTTTAAAATAGAAGTAGATTGATAATAACTGTTATATTCTTTTACAAGTTCAAAAATATAGTTAGCAATTAATGAAGGATTAAATGATTTTGCAGCTTCTTGAATCACTTTTGGAAACTCTAAAATATTCTTAATTAAATCTTTTTCTTTTTTATTAATACTTATGTCACTACTCATATTTAATTCCAACTTATTTTTATTTAAAATTGAATTGATTCTTGCATATGTATATTGGATAAATGGCCCTGTATTTCCATTAAAATCTATACTTTCTTCAGGGTTAAATAACATTCTTTTTCTTGCATCAACTTTTAAAATAAAATACTTTAAAGCACCAAGCGCTATAGTTTTATATAAGTTGTTAGATTCATTGGTATTATTTTCATGAACTTTACCAAGTTCACTAGAAATTTTTCTAGAATTTTCAATCATATCATCTACCAAAACATCTGCATCAACAACTGTACCTTCTCTTGATTTCATTTTACCAGATGGTAAATCAATCATTCCATAAGATAAATGATAACAATTTTTAGCCCAAGAATACCCTAACTTTTCTAGTATCAAAAACAAAACTTTAAAATGATACTCTTGTTCATTACCTACGGTATATGTCATATCAGAAAAACCAAAATCTTCATGACGTTGAATGGCTGTGCCTATATCTTGTGTCATATAAACTGCTGT
>JBJKXM010000052.1:0-6388 GCA_045561575.1 Flavobacteriales bacterium | reverse complement strand
CCGAGCTCTAATGATAATTTCTTAAACATTGGGGCTGCTAGCTTTGAAATATGCTGGCCAGTTTGAGTTCCTCCTGTAAAAGAAACTATTGGAGTGTCCGGGTGAGAAGTTAGTGCATCCCCCATTTTTGAACCTATCCCATGAACTATATTTAAAACACCTGGCGGAAACCCAACTTCAATACAGATCTTACTAAGAATATATGCAGTCATTGGAGTAATTTCAGAAGGCTTTGCAACTACGGTATTACCAGCAGCCAATGCTGGAGCAATTTTCCATGTAAGCAAATAAATAGGTAAGTTCCATGGTGAAATACATGCCGCAACACCAATTGGCTCTCTAAGAGTGTAATTAATTGCCTTTCCATCCATTTCATGAATTTCAGAAGAAAAATGTAAAATTGCTGTTGCAAAAAATCTGAAATTTTCAGATGCTCTTGGTATATCAACAAGCCTTGCTAATGATTCAGGCTTACCATTATCTATACTTTCTGCAATTATTAATTCTTCTGTATGCTCCTCAATTTTATCAGCTAAGCGCATTAATAAGTCTGACCGATATTTTTTAGTTGTAGCTCCCCATGTTTCAAACGCAGTCTTAGCAGAAGCAACCGCATTATCTATATCATTTTCATTACTGTCAGGTATAAGTGAGTAAACCTTTCCATTAGACGGATTGTAATTTTCAATAAAATTTCCTGAGCAAGGCTCTACCAGCTCTCCGTTTATATAATTATATATTTTTTCCATAAATTATAAACTTGCAGTCCTACCTCCATCAACTGGCAAATTAATTCCACTAATATAGCTTGCTGCAGGCGAACTTAAAAAGACAACTGCATTAGCAACCTCTTCAGCTTCTCCAAATCTATTTAGAGGAACTGATTTTTTCATTTCTTTTTCTACTTCTGAAGTAGATTTGCCTAAAATTGAGGATTTCTTTTCAATCAAAGATTTTAATCTATTTGTATTTGTAAATCCAGGAAGAACATTATTTACAGTTATTCCATATGGACCTAATTCTAAGGATAAAGTTTTCGCCCAATTAGCAACAGCTGCACGTATAGTGTTAGAAACTCCCAACCCCGGAATAGGAGCCTTAACAGAAGTAGAAATAATATTTATTATCCGTCCAAATGAATTTTTTTTCATTCCTGCCACTACTTTTTGAATTAAAACCTGATTATTGAGTAAATGCATCTTAAAGGCAAGTAAAAAATCTTTAGGATCAGCATCTGTAATAGGACCGGCTGCAGGACCACCTGTGTTATTAATCAAAATATCAAAATTAGAATCCTTTAAACTATCTATTTTTTCCTTAAAATTATCATCAGAAAAATCAACACATAAGTAAGTATGTGTTTGTGCTAATGAAGTGTCAAGCTTTTCTAAAACTGTTTTTAAAACTTGTTCATTTCTAGCAATTAAAGTCAAGCTTACTCCTTGCTTTGCAAGCTCTATGGCAATAGCCTTGCCAATTCCTTGAGTGCTACCACACACAATAGCTCTTTTATTCCTTAATCCTAAATTCATATTTGTTTATTGGTAAAATTAAAACTTAACTCTTGTTTTATGTTTTTCGGAAGCTCTGGCAAGTATTCTCTTGAAATCATTAGAGTTGCTATATTGGCAATATCCTCAAATAATCTATGCTTGTCAACAGTTTGTTTTAAATACCCTTGACCTGAAGACCCGCCAGTTCCAATTTTCTGTCCTAACATTTTTTCAACCATCTGAACATGCCTAAATCTCCATAATGAAATCTTATGATCTGTCTCTACAAGCTGACGTAAAAATTTATAAGGCAATTGTAAAATAGGTTGTTCACGATAAAGGTTGATTAGCAACGCTGACATTGTTGCCTTATAAGAAAGTTTAGTAAGTCCTTCACTTATTGATTCTAAGTGATTTTTCTCATCAAAGATAGTGTCGAAATATCTTCTGTTTTCATCAATCATTTTTACTCTTATTGCTTTGTCATTATCACTTAAACCCGAAGTATTAATTACAGACACTTCCTTTTCTAACATTTTAATAACTGAAGTTTTATATTGATCAATAAAATCATAGCCATCCATATTTAAAAAAGGAATTCTTTCTAGCCATTTTTCAACTAAAGAAAAAAGAGAGGTGTCTTTTTCAATTTCTAAAATCTCTTCTTTTTTTTGTCCACTGAACTGATCATGGTATGGGCATCCACCAAAATGATGACGCTTGTTTATTTTAAGACCTAGCATAACTTCGATTTTCCTAAACTGATGAGATTGAAAACCAGAGGCAGGTGACAAATAATTTCTAAAATCAAGAAAATCTAGAGCTGTCATTGTTTCTAAAATATCCAACTGCTTCACTAAAATATCGAGAATTTTATTTACTCTATCAAATCTACCAACAACTAAACCTACATTTTCTTCATCCATTTTTTCTTTACTAAGCAAAGACATCACAGACTCTATTTCATGAATAATTTGCTTGAACCAAAGTTCATAAGTTTGATGAATAATAATAAAAAGCATTTCTTCATGAGCTTCATTTCCTTCGCCTTTACTTAAAGGGTTTTGGGCATCTAGAATTTTATCCAAATCCAAATACTCATTATAATGAACAGAAGAGTTTTTTTTAGACATTTATTGTGTTTTAACTGAAGTAAATATAGTAAGATATTTTATAACAAGATTGATGTAATTATTAAAAAAAACAAAAGAGAAACTGAACAAGATTCTATCCAAAAAGAATAAAAATAATTATCTGAATTTTCTCTAACTCTTTTTAGAATAAAAAATGTATATAAGAGGCAAAATATTGTAGCAAAAAAAGCATTTAAATCAAAAGTTTTATAATAAACACATGAGTCGATTAACACATAAAAAAACAGGAAAATTAGCGATAAATTTTTTGAGAAATTAACACCAAAAGACAAAGGAATAGTATTTATTTTATTCATATCGTATTTGGCATCTCTAATATCAAATGGAATTGTAATTGAAAGTATAAAGCATGTGCGTGATAATAGAGAAAAATAAAAATCTGAATCAAATATTAAATTACTCTCTAGATAAGTAAATGCTAATGTTGAAAATGACCATGAAAAAGCAATCAGAAATATTTTTAAAAAAGGAACACGTCTTAGCAAGGGATATAACAAAGAAATTGCTGAAACCACAAGCGTTGCAATCTTAGTTGGCAGTTGAAGCTGTAAAAAAGAATAACAAAAAATCAAAATTGATATTGCTATTAATAGCATAACAATAACTTTATTGGAGGCAAGCCAAGTATTTAGTTTATCCCGTTTAACTGTGTATTGAAAAAATAATCTTTGATAATTATATGACAAGAATGTGCCGAAAAAAAGAAGTATCAGCACATTAATGTGATATTGCTTTAAAATATATTGAGATGATAAAGCAAGAGAAAAAACACAAATTGATAGAAAAATCTTGCTATCTAAGAAAAAATTAAAAAGATTTTTCAATTCAGTAGTTTATATAACGATATTGATAATCTTTTTAGGGACAATTATTATTCTTTTAGGGTGTGAACCTGCTAGATAATGAATAGTTTTTTCATACTTTAATATGTACGTTTCAATATCATCTTTACTCATATCTGCAGGCAAACTAACTTTAAACCTCATCTTACCATTAAATGAGATGGGGTAATTAACCTCATTTTCTATTAAGTATTTTGGCTCATATTGTGGGAAATTTACAGATGAAATCGAAGTATTATTACCAAGCTTTTCCCAAATTTCTTCAGCAAAATGAGGTGCATATGGAGATAGAAGAACTATAAAGTCTGAAAGGATTGCTTTACTCTTACAATTTTGATTAATTAATTCATTTAGACATATCATCAATGTACTAACAACTGTATTAAAAGAGAATCTTTGAATATCTTCATCAACTTTTTTTATTGTTTTATGTAGTGATCTAAGAGAAGCTTCAGTTGGAATATCATTATTTAATGAAAAATTATTTTTATCGTCATGTAAATGCCTCCATAATTTTCTTAAAAAATTATGCACTCCACTAATTCCATTCACGTCCCAAGGTTTAAATTGCTCCAAAGGACCTAGAAACATTTCATATAGTCTTAAGGTATCGGCACCATATTTTTCTACTAAAACGTCTGGAGTTTGGGTATTGTATTTTGATTTTGACATTTTTTCAACTTCAAAACCACACATGTAACGTCCATCATCTTCCAAAACAAATTCAGCATTTGAAAATTCTGAACGCCAATTTTTAAATTGCTGAATATCCAAATAATCGTTTTCAACAAAATTTATATCTACATGGATTTTTGAAGTTTCATATTTATCTTTTTGTGAAAAAGTAACAAAAGTATTAGTGTCCTTAATACGATAAACAAAATTAGACCTTCCTAATATCATACCTTGATTGATCAATTTTTTAAAAGGCTCATCAAAAGAAATAAACTGCCTGTCATACAAAAATTTTGTCCAAAATCTAGAATATAATAAATGACCAACAGCATGTTCTGCCCCGCCGATATACAAATCTACCTGGCCCCAATAATCAGATTTTTCTCTAGAAACAAATTCATTTTCATTATTGGCATCCATAAATCTCAAAAAATACCATGAGGAACCAGCCCATCCTGGCATAATATTCGTATCCATTCTATCTCCTTCAAAAATATTCCAGTCAGATTTTTTTGCTCTTGCAAGAGGAGGATCTCCTGTCTCTGTGGGTAAATACTTATCAACTTCAGGTAAGGTTACAGGATCATCACCACTAACAAGATATGGTAAATTATTTTTATAACACACGGGAAATGGCTCTCCCCAATATCTTTGTCTAGAAAAAACCGCATCTCTCAATCTATAGTTAATTTTTTCTTTTCCAATACCTAGATTAACAATTTCAGATATTGATTTATCAATTGCTTCAACACAATTTAAGCCATTCAAAAATTCAGAATTACATATAATTGCATCCTTACCGTCATATGCAGCTTCAGAAATATCAATTTCCTTGAAAATATTTATAATCTCGATATTGTAGTGATTGGCAAACAACCAATCCCTTTGGTCTCCACAGGGCACTGCCATTACAGCACCTGTTCCATAAGAGGCTAAAACATAGTCTGCAACCCAAATTTCAATTTTAGCTTTTGTAAAAGGATGGGTAGCATAACTTCCGGTAAAAACTCCACTGATTTTTTTTTCAGACTGACGCTCTCTCTCAGATTTTAATTTTGTATCAGATAAATAATTTAAAACTTCTTTTTCTTTATCTTTAGTTATTAAAGAATCAACCAGCTCATTTTCAGGGGATAGCACCAAAAAACTCACGCCATATAGCGTGTCTGGACGAGTAGTAAATACTTCTATCATCTTTTCATTTTCCGTAGCAAACTGTAAAGTCACTCCTTTAGATTTTCCAATCCAATTTTTTTGCATTTCTTTTAGGGAGTCTGACCAATCAATTTTTTCTAAATCTTTATTTAGTCTATCAGCATAAGCCGTTATTCTCAATGACCATTGCTTCATCTTTTTTTGTTCAACTAAATAGCCTCCTCTCTCAGATCTTCCTTCTTTTACTTCATCATTTGCAAGAACTGTACCGAGTTCAGGACACCAATTAACCATACTTTCTGATAGATAAGCTAGCCTATACGATAATAATATTTCTTGTTGTTTTTCATTTGAAAAACTGATCCATTCTTTTGAGGTAAACTGCGGCGTATTCTCATCACATGCAGATTGCACATCGAGATTTCCATTTCTTTCAAATTCTTTAATTAGATCTGTAATGGGAAGTGCTTTATTATTTATGTTGCAGTAGTATGAGTTGAATAATTGTTTAAAAATCCATTGTGTCCATTTATAGTAATCTGGATTAGATGTTTTGAATTCTCTACTCCAGTCAAAAGAAAAACCGAGTTTATCCAACTGTTCTCGGTATCTATTTGAATTGTTTTTTGTAGCAATTTTTGGATGGATTCCTGTTTCAATAGCATATTGTTCTGTTGGCAAGCCAAAAGAATCATAACCCATTGGGTGAAGCACATTAAACCCCTTATGTTTTTTGTATCTAGAATAAATATCCGAAGCAATATAACCAAGTGGATGTCCTACATGCAGACCAGAACCTGATGGGTATGGAAACATATCTAAAACATAAAATTTTTCCTTTTTCTTGTCTTCTGTAACTTTATATGTTTTGTTCTCAAGCCAATAAGCCTGCCATTTTTTTTCTATTTCTTTAAAATCGTACTGCATATCATTTATCTTCTACAAAGTTAAGTAATCAAAGTAAATCTTCACTGTATTTTTATATTTTAGCAAACATAATGAATAAGAGAAAAAACAAATCATTAAACAGAAAGATTGTTTCTTCATCTGTTTCAGTTATCGTAAGCCT
>JBJKXM010000051.1:0-6463 GCA_045561575.1 Flavobacteriales bacterium | reverse complement strand
ACTGAAAAAATTGTTGCGTTTATGGCAACCAGATATCCAAATGCAAAAATAGAGGTTAAGGTAAATAGAGATCATTTACTAGATCAATAATTTATTTTATTGCTTTTAAAGCTAAAATTTTATAATACTTTTCTGCTTCTTTCAGTACGTTATCATTTATTGGGTTTAATGCTATTTCTTGTTCTTGATATTTTTTAAAACAGCTTGATTGATGTACATTTTCATACCAGTATTTAGCCCATATACCATCCTCTTTTTTTGGTCCTTTTTTCCACTGTAGCATGTTTTTATCAAATGGAATATTAATTTTTTCACAAAGGATATTTAATGTTTTTTCTGGATTTGTAAGTAAATCTTTTGAATCAAGTATGATTACTTTATTTCCAGTGTCATTTAAATAATTAAACAATTCAAATTGTTTTTTTACTCCTATATCATCAATAGTTGGATAAGGAATTACTTTATGATATGAATGGATAATCTCTTTTGGATCTCTAATAAATAAAACATTAGTTACTTTATTTAAAAATTCAAGATCAATATCAATTAAGAAATGTGTCATTAACTTATGGAAGTTAACTTTTTTCTTTGGTTTTAAAATAATTTCATTTATGACCTTTTGACTATTACATTCTAAATTCTCAATTATTTCATTTTTTCCAGGGTGATTTACATTGCTTTTAGATAAATAATAACCATACAGAACTTCATCAGTTATCTCTGTATCACTTCTACTACCAAATGAATACATCAATGCAGTGGAAACATTTCTAGGGCACGACCATAAGCAGATAATTTTACTCATAAAACAAATTTAATATTCTTTAATTTTAATTCTATTTAATTTTTACTTAACTTATAAACCCTTTACTATTCGTATATTTGATTGATTTTTATTATTGAATACATAAGATAATTATCCTAAAAACACAAATGTATAGTCTTTTTTAAAAAAAGCTATATATTTGTATAAATTAATCAAGAAATGAATATTCGTTTCATATACCTTCTAATCATCATTTTAGCTTCTATCTTTCCATTTAAAGAAAGTTATGCTACTCATGCAGCAGGTATGGATATTTCATTTGAATGTGTAGCTAGAAATTCAACATCTGATTTTTATAAAATTACGGTCTCTTTTTATCGTGATTGCAATAATTCTGCTGCTCCCGGATCACTTGATTTAGAATATTCATGTGGTAATAATTTATTCTTTACAGAAACATTACTTTTAGCTTCGGGCCCAACTTATATTACTCCTACATGCACTCAAACAGGAACACCTTGCTCAGGAACCTCAAGTTTGGTAGAAATAGAAGAATATAAATATGAAAGACTTATTACATTAGATCATTGTGATGATTGGGTATTTAATGTGTGTTTAGCAAATAGAAATGGTGTTATAACAACAATTGCGCAACCTGCTAACGAGCAATTATGTGTTCAAGCAGAGTTAAACAATTTAAATTTTTGTAACAATTCTCCAACATATACTGAATATCCTGCTCCATATATATGTGTAAATGAACCATTTTGTTACAATAATGGAGCATTTGACCCTGATGGTGATTCACTTGTTTATTCTTTAGTTACACCACTAGCATATGATTTTGCAACTGGTACCCTTGATAATGTTCAATATTTACCTGGGTATTCAGTAACAAACCCTATAACTGGAACAACAACTTTTGATCCAAGTTCAGGAAATCTGTGTATGACTGCTACAGCTCAAGATATTGGGATAGTTGCCATGAAAATATCTGAATATAGAAACGGTGTATTTATAGGAAGTGTAATTCGTGATATTCAAATTATTATTCTACCATGTACAACAGTTCCTCCTGTGCTGAGTGGTTTTAATGGAAACCCACCTGATGTTACAACTTCATCATCCTTAGATGATTCATTGAATTTATGTGCTGATTTTGGAGATACTATTACATTTAGTATTGACGCTTCAATAGGTTCATCTAATAACAAGATAATGTCTTGGTCAGGTATTTCATCAACTCCTAATGCAAGTTTTAATATCACTAATAATTTCTCAAATAATCCTTCTGGAACCTTTTTTTGGGTCCCTCAGCCAAGTGATGTTCAAAATAGCCCTATTTCATTTAATATCACAGTTCAAGATGATGCCTGTCCTATTAACAATGTTTTTTCCTATACATACACTATAACATTATCTTCAAGCTCAACATTTATTGTTAATGCTAATGTAACTGATGAGAGTTGTTATGGCTATGGTGATGGTTCGATTCAACTTGCTGTTTCAGGCACCGATAGCGTACCACAATATGATTGGATAGGTCCAAATGGATATACAAATATTAATAAAGATATTAATGGATTAAGATCTGGCCTATATTCCTTATTGATAACTGATATAAGTGGCTGTTTTTTGCGTGATAGTTTTTATATAACAAGTCCAAATCCAGTTAGTGTTACATTTGATGTGGATAGTATTACTTGTAGTGGATTTAATAATGGAGCTATAAATACATCAACTGTTGGTTTTAGTAGTTTTGCTAATGTTATTTGGTATGCAAAAACACCACCTATTCTCTCTGGACAATGGTACTTATATTCAAATGACGAAGACATAGATAGTTTAGTTCCTGGAACTTATGCAATTCAAATCTTTGATTCTATAAATGGAAATCCTTGTATATTTTATGATACAATCGAAATACTTGAACCAAATCCTTACAATGCATCATACAACATTAATCAAGTAACATGTTTTAATGGAAATGATGGATCAATAGATCTTAATGTAAGTGGTAATAACAACTCACTAGTTTATAATTGGACTAGCTCTAATGGATTTACCAGTATAAATCAAGATATATTTCAGTTAAGTTCTGGAGAATACTATTTAGATATTTCCAATGCAAATGGATGTTTATTTAATGATACGGTTGAGTTAATTAATCCACCTCAACTAAGTTCTATCTCTAATACATCAAGTTGTTATACCTATTTTTGGAATGGAACTAACTATGATGTTTCTGGTTCATACAGCTGGAACGGAGTAAATTTAAACGGCTGTGATTCAAGTGCAACATTAAATTTAACTATTAATGATTCATCAACCGTTAATATTACAACATCATTATGCAATAGTTATTTTTGGAATGGTAATACATACGATACAAGTGGTTTTTATTATTGGCAAGGAGTTAATATACACGGGTGTGACTCCAATGTATATTTAAACCTTACTATAAATCAAGAATCATACAAAGAAGTATCGATAAGTACATGCTCAACCTATTTTTGGAATGGAACAACATATGACCAATCAGGTATTTATTATGATACATTAACAAATATATATGGGTGTGATAGCGTTGTTAAACTATCATTAAATGTTTCAAATTATTCAATTGATGCTACTTCACCAGTTTGTGAAAATGATTCAACAGAAATAAGTATTAGTATTTCTTATCCAACATCAAATTTGTATAATATATTAATCAATAATTCATCTTTTGTAATTGATTCATCTGGATTTTTAATTAGTTCAAATGAATTAATCAAAATTAAAATGACTAATTCTGATGATTTAGTTCTTAATTCTATAGACGATAATACTGGATGTTTTACTAATCCTCTAGATTCAGTATTTGTAAAAGTTAACGAGCTACCATACTTAAACATTTTGTTAGATGACATCTGTGAAAATGTAGAGCCATTTTTATTTAATGATGCTGAGCCAATAGGTGGTGATTTTTACATTGACAATAATCTAACAGATACAGTTTTTCCATCTAAATTAACTCTTGGAAATCATACTTTATCCTATTCTTATACAGACTCACTCGGCTGTAGTAATTCATTAGATAAAGTAATTCAAGTATTGGAAGCTCCAACAGCAAATATGTCTATTACTCCAAAAATTGGTCAAACAGATAGTTTAATAACTTTCACTAATTTATCTTCAGGATTTGTAAATAATACCTGGAGTTTAGGAGATGGTTTTACTATTAGTGAAGAGAATTATTTTACATATTCCTATCCAGAATTTGGTCAGTATTATGTTGAATTAACTGTATTTGGAGCTAATAACTGCTCTGACAATATTTCTAATTATGTAACTATTTATCCAACATATTCAGTCTATATTCCAAATTCATTTAGTCCAGATTTAGATCAGATTAACGAGAGTTTTGCTCCAATTGGAATTGGAATATATAATTATGAGATTGAAATTTATAATAGGTGGGGAGAGCCAATTTTTAAATCTAAAAACTCTCCATGGTTTGCAGATGATATAATACAAGGATTGTACCTCTATACAATCAGATTAGAAGATTACAACGGTAGACCTTACAAATACCAAGGAACTGTTAGAGTTATCAGATAAATGGATATTCTTTTAAGAAAAGGAATTAAAGAAGATTTACCACAAGTATTAGCACTAATTAAAGAACTTGCTGAATATGAAAATGCTCTTGATCAAGTAGAAGTAACTTTAGATCAATTAGAAAAAGATGGTTTTAAAGATCATCCTTATTATTATTTATTAGTTGCTGAACATGAAAATCACATTATAGGTGTTTGTTTTTACTTTATAAGATATTCAACATGGAAAGGAAAGGTATTGTTCCTTGAAGATTTTGTTGTTAAGGAAGAATATAGAAGAAAGGGTATAGGGGGCATGCTTTTTGAGGAAACAATTAGAATTGCTAATAAAGAAAACATGGATGGTTTACATTGGCAAGTTCTAGATTGGAATACTCCAGCACTTAATTTTTATAAGAAATATAATGCATCTATTTCATCAACTTGGTTAAATGGAAGATTGGATAAAAATAAGATTAAAGAACTTAATTTACTCACTTAATTTATATCCAACACCTTTAATTGTTTTAATAATACTTGAACCCACTTTATTTCTTATTCTTTTAATGTGAACATCTATCGTTCTATCTCCTACAAATAAATCTGTTCCCCATATTGTATTAAGTAATTGTTCTCTTGTTAAAACTTTTGATATATTTTTCATTAGCATTTCCAAAATCTCAAATTCTTTCTTAGGAAAAAGTTTTTCTTCTCCATCTATCAATACTTGGAACTTTTCAATATTTAATTCAATATTTTTAAATTTTAAAATAGAATTTTCTGCTTTTTTATTTTCCATTCTTTTTATAAGTGAATTAATTTTAGTGATTAATAATTTTGGCTTAATTGGTTTACTAATAAAATCATCTGCACCAGATTCTAATGCAATAATCTGAGTATAATCTTCACTTCTAGCAGTAAGAAAAACTATTATAATGTTTTCATGTTGTGGATTTGATCTAACGATGGAACAAAATTCTATACCATCTAAAACAGGCATCATAACATCAACAATAATTAAATCAGGCTTAAATGTTTTTAATTTTTTTAAACCTTCATCACCATTCTCTGCTTGATCAATTTTATAACCTGCTTTGCTTAAATTGTATGATAAAAATTCAAGAATGTCTTTTTCATCATCAATTAAAAGAATTTTGTTTTTCATAATTTCAAAATTAATTAAACATCCTTAATTATTTTTCAATCAATTTAAATTTCATATAAACTTAATTTAAGTTTACATAAAATTAACATTAATTTAAATAATATTTTAAATTTATGCAATGTAATAATCTGTTGTCTAAATTATAATTGCAAAATGAAATTAATTGTTTGTTCAAATAATATCGATTTTCTTAATAAATTAGATTCATCATTTGATTTGAAAGATTTTCAAATAGTTATAGCTAAATCAATTGATAAAATTATTTCTTCTTTATCACATAAATCCATTATAATAATGGATCATGTTAATGATGATTTTGATGCTATTGAAGCATCTAATATCATAAGAGAGACAAATATATTAACATATATTATCATTAGATCAAATTCTAATGAAAATTTTTTAAAAATTGCAGCATATAATAATGGTTGTAATGATTTTGTCAGTTTTAATTTATCAGCGCACATTTTGTTTAAAAAAATTAAAACTATAGTAGATTTTATTTTTAATGAAACAAAAGAAAATATTATTTACAAAGAATTTAATATCTCCTTAATTAAAAGAACGATATTAAATACTATTACCAATGATATTATTGAATTGCCAAACAAGCAATTTGAATTATTAGTTGAACTCTGTTCTAATCCTGGTAAAGTTTTTAAAAGAGAATTACTATATAGAAAAGTTTGGGGTGGTGAATTATTTGCTGGAAATAGAACATTAGATGTACATATAAGAGCTCTTAGATCTACACTACAAAAAGATTATATTAGAACAATAAAAGGAGTTGGTTATAAGGTTAGTTAACATTAAATTAACTATTGATTAAAGATACATTAAAAATTAATAAATAATAAGTACAAATATCAAATTTAAGTTTGTCACAATTTTAAACAACTATTAATTAATTAAATAAACTAATGAAAAATTTTAACTTTTTATACTTAGCAA
>JBJKXM010000050.1:0-6587 GCA_045561575.1 Flavobacteriales bacterium | reverse complement strand
CAGAAAAATTAATTGTCAAGTCTAAGATTACTAAACTATCACAACCAATACTATTGATAAACAAACTATCATAAACTCCACTAGTTGTATAAGTATTACCAAGCCAGGTATAGGTATCACATGTTGTAATATTAGTAGTTGTAGTGTCAGAATTATTAATAATTAGGTTAAGAGTAACAGTACTATCACAACCATTAACATCAGTATAAATATTTGAATACTGTCCTGATGAGACATAAGTTGTGCCATTCAATTCATATGAATCACATCTTGTAATAGAAAAAGAAGAATTAGTAACAGAATTTACAAAAATTGTTATAGAATTATAACAATTATTATCTGTTAAAACCCAATAAAATGATGAACTATTTGGACTAACGATTATTGAAGAAGTAGTCTCTCCAGTACTCCAAAGATAAGATGAACTTGGAAGATCAAGATCTAATATTACTTGATCACCTTGACAAATTATTGTATCATTTTGATTTAACATTATATAGCAACAACTACTATCATCAATATTTGCAAGTGGATTATAATTAGAAGCGGTAGAATCTGTACAACCTGGAATTAATGCTTCTACTACAAAAGTCTGGCTATATACACAAGAATTACTATCAATCAAATTTAAAACATAGGTCCCACTTTGAAGATTAGAAATGTTTTGACTATTTGAAGAGAAACCAAATGGACCATTCCAATTATAAATATAAGGAGGAACACCTCCAATTGTGGAATCAATTGTAATACTTCCATCATTAACTAAGCTTGAGCTTGTTGGAGATACAGTTGCAAAAACTTGAATTGGATCTGGTTCAGTTAGACAAACTTGTATTGTATCAGCACATCCCAAAGGATCATCCATTACAATTTGATAGCATTGGGCCGTTAATAAAGGGAATGTTACATTAGCATATGTATAATTATTTCCTAAAGGAGATTGACCTATTTGCTGCCAATAATTAAAAGTACTATTATAAATCTGTAGAGAATAATGATAAACTCCTGCTCCTCCAACTCCACCTACAGTAATATATCCATCATTTGCACCATGACATAAAATATTTGAAGAATCTAAAAGAGCCAAACTACAAGAGTTATAAAGGCATGAATTATCATCACATATAGCTGTTGGATCATAATTTATAGCAGTTAGATCTGTACATCCAGATGGCAGTATTGATAAATTTAATTCTATAATACTATCACATCCTTGTAGTGAAGATAAAGTATCATAGTAAATACCAGTACTATAATAGCTGTTTCCATTCCACATAATACTATCACAAACACTCACAGAATTTGTGTTAAAATATGATGAATTAATCTGAAGATCTAAATTAACAATGCTATCACATCCTGATGAGGTTAAAAAAGTTCCAACATAATTACCACTAGTTGTTAAAACATTTCCATTAAATAAATAGCTATCACATTGAGATATACTAATTGAAGAAGAAAGATTTAAAGTTGGAATATTTGAATTTTGAATATCTGTATCTTGAAATTCAGAAACTAAATTAGAGGAAAAGTTAATACTATTATTTGAGTTTACTATAAAATTATAGAACACTATTAAATTAGAATACGCTGATGTAAAATTATCAGCATCTGCTACATTAACAGATATAATTTCAACTCCTCCACCTGTAATATTTTTAACTAAATAAGTGCCAACAGATAATCCAGTTACTTGGTCAATACTTTCTAAAAGCAATTCAGATCCAGAAATTATATTATTTATTATTAAGTCTGAAAAAGTAATGGATGAATAATTATCAGTAGAAGAATATCCTAGAGTATCTCCAACAGATAATGACGAAAAATCAATATAACCATTGTCAGAAAAAAATGAGGATGAATCAATATCTACTTCAAATGAATCTTGTTCTACAGTCACATATAAATCAGATGATGAACTACATGTAGAATCAGATAAACTAAATAAAACATTTGGTGAAAAATCAGTTGAAGAAAAATTATTAAGCCAAACATATGAGTTCAACTGTTGATCACTTCCATCAGCAATAGCTAATCTAATATGATAAGATTGGCCAGGACTTACTGGATAATATGCATCAAATTCAGTAGTTCTTCCAGTAATATAATCAATAATATTTTGACTATTTTGATTGTCAACAAAGTATTGTGAGTTTATAGGAGTTACACTATTAACTGATGACACAGTAATTGGCAACGGAGGATTTGAATTTGGAACTACAGCTAGATTAATTGATCCATTTGGATGGTATGATGGAGATGCATAGGGACCTGAAATTCCTGGTCCAGACAAAAAGAAACCAAAAACATCATTGTATTGAGTATTCTCCCATGCAAAATATTCTGAAGATCCAAAAACATATTGAAAAAATAAAGAATCAGAGTATGGAGTAAAATCAAATTCAATAATAGCAACATCATTTATTGAACTTACTGTAAATGATTGACCTATTAAAGGAGGGACTGAATTTGCAACATTTAATAAATCTGGATCACTAACTGTGTTGGGAGGATCAATTACAACACCAGAAAAATTAGGATCTAATAAATTTACGTCTCCAGTACCAAAGACAAGACCAGAATCAAAATTTATTGTTGTATTTAATGCATTAAAAAAACCAATTTGCATTGGATCACCTTGATAAGAATGATTGTTAGCTACAACACCATTTCCTAATAATAAGCTATCGATAAGATAAACAATGTTATTATAAGGATTATTATTATTTATAACAATTTGAGACAGGCCATTTAACCATGTTAATAAAAAAAATAATAAACTTGTAATAAGTCTCATCTAAATAAATATTATTAATGAATTAAATTTTCAGTACAACCAAATCTAATTTCTATCTAAATTTACTTTGTAAATTTAGATAGATTTGAAATGAAAATAGATTTTAGAAATATTAAATACTAACAATTAGAAGTTAATCAAGAATAATCTTTCTAAAGTTAGTTTCATTCTTATGAGAAAGCTCTAATAGATATATTCCTTTTGAATAATCTCCAAGATTAATCTGCTTAGTATACTCTCCAATAAATTCCTCTAAAAACTCTTCATAGATCACCTCTCCCACTATATTCATTACTCTAATTGAGAGTGTCTGAATCTCCTCTGACACAAAACTTACATTAAAGATATCTCTAGTTGGGTTAGGATATACATCTAAGTTATTAATTGCTGTTCCTCCATTCATTCTTATTGATCCTGGCTGTGTCCAGAAGATTGGACTCGTCCACCATGATCTGTAAGATGTAATGTTAGAATCACAGAACGTTCTACCTTGAGCTCTGTAAGACTCACCTGGCTGTAAACCAAACTTGTTTACAAACTGTGTTGGATAGTAAACTCCAAACCCTCCAGCTGTCTGCCAGTTTGCTCCGGCTGTATCTACTCTTAATGCTACTCTTGCAAATACATAAGCTCCTGTAGTATCCCAATCAAATCTAACCTTAGCTTGGTTACCATTAAAGGTAGTTGCTGTTAAGTTAGTCATTGGCGGACAATCATCAGCTGTAGTGAACTGTGATGATGCAGAGTAATTAGATGATGTTCCACCACAGTAGAAGGCTTTCATCTTATACTCATAAGTAGTACTAGATGTTAAGTTCTGTAGCGTCTTTACTGTATTATTTAATCCAAAATTACATAGACCATTTCCTACTCCAGCAGATTTAGTAGTCCAAGCAATATTTCCTAGCTCTCTATATCTTATATAATATTTCCATACCATATTACATGAATCATTCATATTATCCCATGATACTTGAGCTTTGGTATCAGTAACCCAATTAGTAGAAATATTTGTAGGTACAGTATCAGCAGGATTGCAATAATAGCATGATGAATCATTTATTGTAGCAAGCGGATCGTAATTAAAAGCTAATGAATCCATACAACCAGAAACTGGAGGTGTCCATGCAGCAATAGCAGCATCTAATTGATTTTCTATAGATAAATAGGAACTTGTGGTTACACAATACATTGGGCAAAGAGTTGTATATGAACTATCTGGATATACTACGAAATAACTAGGAGTATAATAAAGCTGATAATTAATTCCTACAGGTGAAACATTATCTGCAATAGGAAAAGTAACTCCATAAGTTGACATAAAAAAAGCAATAGCAGAACTGTCTGTGGACGAATTCACTTCAAGTCCTAAAAATCTAGCTACGTTCGTACCATTTGGACCATTGGTCTGATAAGAATTTTCAGTACCTGGTGCGTATGCGATGCAGTGACCACAAGTAACACTTAAAAGTTCAAGTACCGTGACATACCCACTATCTAAATAATCATATAAAGTATGAGAAGTTCCTGCAATATCTGTAACAGTAAAGTTAGGGGCATAGCCAGTACCATTTAGCATTCCAGTTTGAGAATAACTAGAAAAACTAATAGAAATAATTAAAAAAAGTAAATAGATTTTTTTCATATTAACTTGAACTTGTTTCCTACAAATCTAATAAAAAAAGAAGAAAAATTCAAGCATTAATACTAGATTAAAGTATATTTGCTTTTATGAAAAAGCAATGGATAGAAAACATTAATAATGCTTGGGAAAACAGAGATCTTTTAAAAGATGATAGTACTCAAGAAACTATTAGGCAAATTATTGAAGAAGTTGATAAAGGAAGATTACGCGTTGCTGAAAAGTTAAATAACTGCTGGAAAGTAAATGATTGGGTAAAAAAAGCTATTATTCTTTATTTTCCAATTCAAAAAATGGAAACTATTGAAGTTGGCCCTCTTGAGTTTCATGATAAAATGAAGCTAAAAAGCAATTACAAGGAATTGGGTGTAAGAGTAGTACCTCATGCTGTTGCTAGATACGGTGCTTTTATTGCAAGTGGAGTGATAATGATGCCATCTTACATTAACATTGGAGCCTATGTAGATTCGGGTACAATGGTAGATACATGGGCAACCGTTGGCTCTTGTGCTCAGATCGGTAAAAATGTACATCTTTCAGGTGGTGTTGGTATTGGTGGCGTACTTGAACCTATTCAAGCAGCTCCAGTTATCATAGAAGATAATGTTTTTGTAGGTTCAAGATGCATTGTTGTTGAAGGTGTGAAAATTGAAGAAGAAGCTGTTCTTGGTGCTAATGTTGTTCTTACAGCTTCAACAAAAATTATTGATGTGAGTGGTAAAAAGCCCATTGAATACAAAGCACTTATTCCAACTAGATCTGTAGTTATACCTGGATCAATAAAAAAAGATTTCCCTTCTGGAGAATATTCTGTTCCTTGTGCCTTAATTATTGGAAAAAGAAAAGAAAGCACAGATAAAAAAACATCTTTAAATGATGCATTAAGAACCTATAACGTAGCGGTATAATGCGAATAGGCTTTGATGCAAAAAGAGCTTTCTCCAATTACACAGGTCTTGGAAACTACTCAAGAGATACAATAAGAGTACTTGAAGAATTTTATCCAAAAAATCAATATTTTTTGTATACCCCAAAATTTACAGAAAACAAAAGGTTAGATTTTATTAAAGGGAAAAACAACATTCACAGAATCTATCCTAATAATATTTTTAGCAAGATTTTTTCATCATATTGGAGAACGAAGAAGATTGTTCAACAAATCAAAAACAATAAAATTGATCTTTATCATGGTTTAAGTCATGAGTTACCAATTGGAATTGAGAATATAAATATTAAAAAGGTAGTTACAATTCATGATTTAATCTATTTAAGATATCCAAAACTTTTTTCAAATATTGATAGAAAGATATATGACAAAAAATTTAGATCTGCATGTGATAGAGCTGATAAAATTATTGCTGTAAGTCAACAAACAAAAACGGACATCATTGATTTTTTTAAAATTGAAAAAGATAAAATTGATGTTGTATACCAAGGGTGTAACCAAGTATTTAAAACAAAAAGAGATCAACAAGAAATTTCTGTAGTAAAAAATAAATTCAACCTTTATGAAAAGTATCTTCTTTATGTTGGGTCTATTGAAAAACGAAAAAATCTCTTAACATTATTAAAATCCATAAATGATCTAAAACATAAAAACTTAATAGTTATAGGAGATGGTTCAGAATATAAAAAAGAGTGTTTAAACTATATAAACAAAAATAAACTCAATAATAGAGTGAAAATACTTTCTGGTCTAAATTTATTTGAGATGTCATGTATTTATCAAGAAGCAGAAATGATGATATACCCATCAATTTTTGAAGGGTTTGGAATACCCATAATAGAAGCGTTAAATAGTAAAATTCCTGTAATAACCACAAAAGGAGGCTGTTTTCACGAATCTGGTGGTGATCACTCATTATACATTGATCCTCTTTCTAGTGATGAGATATCAAATGCAATATTATCAATTGAAAAAAATATAAGCCTTAAAAAAAGTATGATTGAAAATGGCTATAAACATGCTCAAAATTTTAATGATGAAATCATTGCTAAAAATCTTTTTAAATCATACAATTCAATATGATGGAAAATGAAGTGAAAAATTGTGTTGAAGTTTTAAAAAATGGTGGTATAATTTTATATCCCACAGATACAATTTGGGGTATAGGTTGTGATGCTACAAATGAAAATGCAGTTAAAAAA
>JBJKXM010000049.1:0-6799 GCA_045561575.1 Flavobacteriales bacterium | reverse complement strand
CCTATGATATTTATGCTGTTTTTACAGTGCAAGAAGAAATAGGAATTAGAGGCGCAAATGTTTCTTCTATGCAAATAAATCCTGATTTTGGATTTGGTCTCGACACAACAATAGCTTGGGATACCCCAGGATCAACAAAGCAAGAGCAGGTTTCTGCCCTTGGTGATGGGGCCTGTATCAAAGTAATGGATTCGTCAACAGTTTGTGACTATAGAATGGTTGCATACATGAAGGAAGTTGCTAAGAAAAACAAAATTAAAACACAGCTTGAAATTCTGCCAGCAGGAGGAACAGATACCTCAGGAATTCAGAGAATGAACCCTGGAGGATCAATTGCCGGAGCTGTTTCAATACCAACAAGACACATTCATCAGGTAATCGAAATGGTTAGTAAAAAAGACGTGAAAGCCTCAATTAAACTATTAAAAGCGTGTGTAGAAGGGCTTGATTCTTACAACTGGAACTTTTAATTTACAAAAAATAATTAAATTGTTTTAAAAAGCGCACGTCGTTTTCAAAAAACAACCGAATATCATCAATTTTATATTTTAGCATTGCAATCCTTTCAATTCCCATTCCAAAGGCAAAGCCTGTATGTTTTTTTGAGTCAATACCACAATTTTCTAAAACATTTGGGTCAACCATACCACAGCCTAAAATTTCTAACCAACCAGTACCTTTAGTAATTCTATAATCATTTTCATTTTTTAAACCCCAATAAACATCAACCTCAGCCGAAGGTTCAGTAAATGGAAAAAAAGAAGGTCTTAAACGTATTTTAGAATTTTCCCCAAAAAGTTTTTTTGCAAAAAACAATAGTGTTTTTTTTAAGTCGGCAAAACTCACGTCTTTATCTATATACAATCCCTCTATTTGATGAAACAAACAATGTGCTCTTGAAGAGATGGCCTCATTTCGGTATACTCTTCCAGGAGAAAGTATTCTTATTGGCGGTGAGTTGTTTTCCATGTGCCTAACCTGCACGGAAGACGTGTGGGACCGTAAAAGAATAGAAGGGTCAGATTGAATAAAAAAAGTATCTTGCATATCCCTAGCGGGGTGTTCTTCTGGAGTATTAAGCGCAGAAAAATTATGCCAGTCATCTTCAATTTCTGGGCCTTCAGCAACACTAAAGCCAATAGAAGAAAAAACCTCAATAATTTCCTCTTCAATTATAGACAGTGGGTGTCTAGACCCTAAATTGTTAACCTTAACTTTTTTTGTTAAGTCTTCAAAATTGGTGTTTTGATTTTTCTTCTCTGAAAAATCAAATGAAAAAATCTTATTTTTTAATTGTTCTTTAAGACTATTAATTAAACGCCCGATTTCTTTTTTTTCTTCTACAGGAACATTTTTAAACTCTTCAAAAAGCTGATTTAAAACACCACTCTTTCCTAAATACTTAATTCTAAAAACCTCAACATCGCTCTTGTTTTTAGGAAGAAAACTGTTTGCTGTAGCAGCTATTTCATTAATTTTTTTTATCACGCTATTGTTTTTCTGTGTATATTTGCTTTATACAGAACACAAATTAACAATTTTTATGTTAAATAAAGTTTTAAAAAATTATTTAATAATACTGTTCATAACGTTAGGTTTTGTTTCGTGTCAAGAAGAAAGCCCAACCAGAGCAATCATTACTATTACAACTCCTGACGGAGCGCCAGCTTATGACGGAAATAAAAGTTGCGAAGTTGTTCTTTCACAACAAGGATTAATTAATTCTGCAGGAAACGAATCAAATGTTTATAAAAAAAACTACACATCTTCAGACGGTACGGTTGAGTTCGAGTTTATAAATGAGGCGATCCTAAATATTGATGTAGAATACTCTAGCGGTAATGACTTTTATACTGCAGAAAGCATTATTAAACTTGTAAAAGAAGAACTTGTTAGAAAAACAGTAGTTGTTAATTAACCCCAAAAAATAAATTATAAAATTAAAGAATGAACTATCTAGACATTGCTTTAATTATTCCAGTAATATACGGGTTTGTCCAAGGGTTCTCAAGAGGAATAGTAAAAGAAATCACCTCTTTAGTGTCATTGATTATTGGGATTTATATAGCCGTCAATTTTTCTTTTTACCTTGAGTCACACCTTGAGGATTTTTTTAGAGACAATAAAGAATTAATACCAATTATTTCATTTGCACTTGTTTTTGCAGCAACAATAATTACTATTAAAATATTGGGCAACATACTTGAAAAAATAACTAATGCATTGGCCTTGGGAATTATTAGCAAATTACTTGGGGCTATTTTTGGATCAATTAAAATAGCTGTTCTTTTAAGCGCTATTATCTTTTTTGAACAAAAACTAGAGTTAATCCCAAAAGACGTTACAAAAGAATCAATGCTAAAAGAACCGATTGAGAAGGTTTTAACAGTTTTAATGCCAGAAATAGCTGAGCATGAAGACCTAATTAAAGATATTGAAAAGAAAGCAAAAGAAGCTACAAAAAAAATTAAAGAGGGTTTATAATAGTGCCTTTAAGGCAGGAAGTTCTTTTCCTTCCAAAAACTCTAGCATAGCACCTCCTCCTGTTGAAATATAGCTCACCTGATTTTCTAAATTATATTTTTTAATTGCAGCAACAGAGTCTCCCCCCCCAACTAATGAGTAAGATCCTTTTCTTGTGCTATTTGCAACAGCCTCACCCACTAATTTTGTGCCGTTTGAAAAATTTGAAAATTCAAAAACACCCATTGGCCCATTCCAAATAATATTTTTGGCTAATAATATTTCTTTTTCAAAAAGCGCTATAGATTTTTGACCAATATCAAGCCCCATCTCATTATCAGGAATATTAAAAATATTTGTTGAAGAACTAATTTCATTAGAGAAACTATTAGAATTGATAGAGTCAACTGGCAATAAAACAGAAACTCCCTTTTCTTTGGAAAAAGTTAAAATTTCTTTAGCTGCATTGATTTTTTCTTTTTCAAATAAAGAAGCACCAACACTTCCCCCAAGAGCACGAATAAAAGTATACGCCATTCCACCACCAATTATTATTTTATCAACACAATTCATCAATGAAAATAAAACGTCTATTTTGCTGCTAATTTTAGCCCCACCAATTATGGCTATTGATGGTGAATTATTTTGGTTAAAAACCTTATTTAGATTAATTATTTCTTTTTCTAAAAGAAGACCCCCATATTTTTCGTTTTGAAAATGTTCAACCACACCATATGTTGAGGCATGAGCCCTATGTGAGGTGCCAAAAGCATCATTAATATAAACATCTGCTAGTCTTGAAAGTTTTTTAGAAAAAGAAAAATCACCTTTTGTTTCTTCTTTGTAAAACCTAAGATTTTCCAATAAAAAAATATCGCCAGGCACACCACTCTTAATACTGTTTTCAATATTTTCTCCAATACAGTCATTTAAAAAAATGACAGGTTTATCTAATAGCTTTGAAAGTTTTTTTGAAACGGGTAAAAGAGAAAAAGCTTTATCAATACTTTTTGGCCGACCCAAATGAGATATTAAAACAATTTTTGCTCCAGAATCTAAAACATGTTTAATTGTTGGAAGCGCCGCAACAATACGGCTATCATCTGTTATTTCAAGATCTTTATTTAAAGGAACATTGAAATCAACTCTTATTAAAACAGGTTTGTTTTTAAAGCATTTATTTTTTAAAAAATTCATTTTGCAAAAATAAAATAAATGGGATAGATTGTGTCATTTTATTTAAATTTGAAATAAATATGAATAATGCTGTTTAAAGAGATTGTAGGTTTAGATAAAACAAAAGAACAACTGATGCTAAGCCATCAAAAAAACAGAGTTGCTCATTCACAATTATTTAAAGGCCCAAAAGGATCGGGAAAACTTGCTTTAGCATTGGCGTATGCAAGATTTTTAAATTGTAAAAACCCTCAAGACAAGGATTCTTGTAGCAACTGTGATTCGTGTATTCAATTTTCTAAATTATCGCACCCAGATTTACATATAATTTTCCCAGTTGTTAAAACAACATCTAACAAGTTTCCACAAAGCTCAGAGTATGTCGAAATCTGGAAAAAAGAATTTTTAAAGAACCCATACTTGTCTCTTGATAATTGGAGCAACACATTTAGGTCAGAATTTTTAGAAAAAGTGACTGATAAGAAAAAAGAACTGTCTATTTATTCTCACCAAATTACTGATATTAACCGAAAACTCTCATTAAAAATCTTTAGCGCTAAACACAGGGTTATTATAATTTGGATGCCTGAAAAAATGAATTTACAAGCGTCTAACAAATTTTTAAAAATTTTAGAAGAACCCCCTAAAAAAACTGTTTTAATTTTTGTAACCCAAGACAGCTCTAGTCTTTTAAAAACAATTTTGTCAAGGCTTCAGGCAACTAATATTAAGCCTTATACTATTCAACAAACAATAAATATTAGAAATGGCGAGAAAACAGAAGAATTCCTAAAATTTTGTAGAACTTCATCAGGAGATATGGGCGCTGTATTAAATTATAATATTGACACAATAGAAAACAACGACACTGAAAATTTTATAGAATTAATGAGAATAAGTTTTAAGAGTAATTTCTCAAAAATATCTAATTGGTCAGATGAAATTTCGGCTAAAACAAGACAGGATCAAGTAAAGTTTCTTACCTACTGCCTTGATTTAATAAGAGAGTGCATAATTTATAATTATTCAAACCACGATTTAGCCTCAACGACAAATAAAGAACAAGAGTTTTTAAAAAACTTTGCAAAGTTTATTCATGAGCAAAACAGTTTATTAATAATAGATCTTTTTGAAGAGGCTGTAAAAAACATAAAAAGAAATGCTAACGCTAAGATTATATTTTTTAATCTGTCATTAGAGCTTGTTAAACTGTTAAAACTAAAAGTTAAATTTGCAGAAAATTAAAATTTTTATGAGAATACTGCTGTTTTTTCTTGTTGTTGGTTTTGTTTCTTGTCAAAACGAAAATAAAAAAGAGGTTTACCACTCTTTTAACAACAACACTTGGAATACAGACTCAATAGTTTCTTTTGAGCTTGATAATATCGACACAACAAGCTCACACGATTTGTATTTAATGGTTAGACATACAACAAACTTTAAATTTCAAAATTTATTTTTATTTACAAATTTTGAAAACCAACAAGACACTCTTGAGTTATTCTTGTCTGAAAAAAGCGGAAGGTGGTTGGGCAAAGGCTTTGGTGAAATCAAAGAATTAAAAATTAGGATTAAAGAGAATATAAATTTTAATGAAAATCAAGACCAAATATTTTCTATTGAGCAGGCTATGCGTTATGAGGATTTAGAAAAAATAATTAATTTAACAGAAATAGTAGCTGTTGGCATAGGCTTATATAAAAGTGAATAATAGAAAAAAAATTTTAATGTTGTGGGGGGTGATATTAAGCCCGTTTATTTTTATTTTTACTTTAGTAACACTTGCTTCCTTTGAGTTTTTTGGCCCTCTTCCAACATTTGACCAGCTAGAAAACCCAAAAAATAATCTAGCAACCGAGGTTATTTCTGCAGATAGCGTTGTAATTGGAAAGTTTTTTATTGAAAACAGGACTTCTGCAAAAAAAGAAGATGTTCCTCAAAACTTTGTTAATGCACTTCTTGCAACTGAAGACATTAGATTTCGTGAACATTCAGGTATTGATGTTAGAGCTTTGTTAAGAGCAATTTATGGTGTTGTATCTGTAAAAGGACAAGCCGGAGGAGCAAGTACCATTACACAACAATTAGCTAAAATGCTGTTTACCAAAACTCCTGCCAGTGGTATAGACAGGGTTAAACAAAAACTAAAAGAATGGGTAATTGCGGCAAAGCTTGAAAGACGATATACAAAAGATGAAATAATGCTGATGTATCTAAATCGATATGACTGGGTTAATAATGCTGTTGGAATTGAATCTGCCGCTAGAGTTTATTTTAATAAAGAACCAAAAAACCTAAATATACAGGAATCAGCAATGTTGGTTGGAATGTTAAAAAACTCAGCGCTTTACAATCCAAACAGAAGACTTGAGTTAACTCAAAAAAGAAGAGATGTAGTTCTTTATCAGATGAAAAAATATGATTTTATTTCAGACACACTATATGACTCGTTAACTCAGCTCCCAATTGTATTAGATTTTAAAAAGGCTAGTCATAACGAAGGTTTGGCACCTTATTTTAGAGAATATTTAAGAGGAGAGATGAAAAAATGGTGTTCGACAAAACTTAAAACTGATGGAACCCCATATAATTTATATACAGATGGTCTTAAAATTTATACAACAATAGACTCAAGAATGCAAGCTTTTGCAGAAGAGGCTGTTGCAATACATATTTCTAGTTTACAAGAGGACTTCTTTAGGCATTGGGATGGTTATACAAACGCACCCTTCCCTGAAGATTTTGACTCTACACAAGTAGACCAAGTTATGAACCTGGCAATTAAGAGGTCGGTTAGATATAAAAGACTTAAATCACAGGGTAAATCAAAAGAAGAGATTGATAAAATTTTTGATAAAAAAACAGAAATGAAATTGTTTTCTTGGAAAGGAAAGATTGACACAGTGCTTTCTCCTAGAGATTCAATTTTATATAGCAAGTATTTTCTTCATTCAGGCATGATGAGTATGGAGCCCTCAACAGGACATGTCAAAGCATATGTTGGGGGTATAAACTATGAAAATTTTCAATATGACCATGTAACATCAGGGAAAAGACAAGTTGGGTCTACTTTTAAACCTTTTTTATATTCACTCGCTATTCAAGAGGGGTATAGCCCTTGCTATCAGGTGCCTAACGTTCCTGTTGTCTTTGACAAATA
>JBJKXM010000048.1:0-6969 GCA_045561575.1 Flavobacteriales bacterium | reverse complement strand
TCCCTATGAGTTAATTTATACCATGCTCTTGCAAAAGCATCTTCAAATTCATTTAGATTTTGATGAAATCTTTTAGAAATTTTAAGATACTCAGGGTCTTTAATTAGTGCAAGATCAGTTGTAGCCATCATAGGAGCATGACTCATGTTTGGATCGTGAGCATCTGGAACTGTGTCAGCTGCTTCACCATTTTTTGGGGCCCACTGTTGAGCGCCTGCAGGACTTTTTACTAATTCCCATTCATACCCAAATAATGTGTCAAAATAACTATTGTCCCATTTAATTGGTGTGTGAGTCCAAGCACCCTCCAATCCACTTGTAATTGTGTCAACACCTTTTCCTGATTTATATGAGTTTTTCCAGCCAAACCCCATTTCTTCAATGGATGCACCTTCCGGTTCTGCTCCAACATGAGCAGGGTCTCCTGCACCATGAGCTTTACCAAAAGTATGACCTCCGGCAATTAATGCTACAGTTTCTTCATCATTCATAGCCATTCTTGCAAAAGTTTCTCTAATATCTCTTGCTGATGCTAAAGGGTCTGGTTTCCCATTTGGTCCCTCAGGATTAACATATATTAATCCCATTTGAACTGCCCCAAGTGGATTGTCTAGTTCTCTATCTCCAGTATATCTTTTATCCTCTAACCATTCAGTTTCTGGTCCCCAATAAATATCCCCTTCGGGTTCCCAAATATCTTCACGTCCACCACCAAAACCATAAGTTTTGAATCCCATAGACTCTAAAGCACAGTTTCCTGTTAGTATCATTAAATCTGCCCAAGAAATTTTCTTACCATATTTTTGTTTGATTGGCCACAATAATCTTCTTGCTTTATCTAGATTGCCGTTATCTGGCCAACTGTTTAATGGAGCAAATCTTAAAGTTCCAGAACATGCCCCACCACGTCCATCTCCAACTCTGTAAGTTCCAGCGCTATGCCAAGCCATTCTAATGAAAAATGGGCCATAATGTCCATAATCTGCAGGCCACCAATCTTTTGAATCCATCATTAAATCATAAAGATCATTTTTTAATTCATTTAGATCTAGACTTTTAAATTCTTTGGGATAATCAAAATCATCATTCATTGGATTAGTCAACGAAGAGTTTTGGTGAAGAATTTTTAAGTTTAGTTGATTAGGCCACCATGTAGAATTATTTCTAGAACCTGCTTTAGTATGTTTTGGCTTATCAAAGCCATATGGACATTTCCCTTTTCCGTTTGAATCTTCTTGCATTTTTTTATTTTTTTATTTCTTAAAAATATTAATTTTTTTAAAGAATGAGAATACTTTTAAATCTTAAAATCATTCTAAATTAGAATTGAGAAAAAGTGTTTATTTTTTTTGCGATAGTATAATTAATCTATCAGAATTTTGAGCATCAAATTCATTTAAAGAATAGTTTCCAAATAAATTTATGATATTCATATTTGCGTTTTTAATCATAAGGTTGAAATCATAAAGTGTCAAAGCTCTAACTTTTTCCTGAAAATTTAAAATTGTTTTTCGGTCTTCAACTTTAATTTTTTTGATAATATAATTGCCGTCGTATTTCCTTTCTATTGTAAATTTAACATTATCAATTTCTTTTATTTCAAATTTAACTAGTGAATTAATAACTTTTTTAACGTTCATAAAATCAATTAATAGTAACCCCTCTCTTTTTAAATTATTTGACATCGAATTAATTGCAATTTGTTCATCATTTAAGTCTTCAAAATATCCAAATGAAGTAAAAAGATTTGTAACTAAATCAAAATGATTTTTTTTAAAAACTAAACGCATATCATGAACGAAAAAATTTAATTTTTCATTACTATAATTTTTGGCAAATTCAATACTATTTTGTGATAAATCAATTCCTATTACCTCATACCCTAGTTCATTAAAGTGTTTGGCATGTCTACCTTTCCCACAGGCAATATCTAAAATTTTACCGTCTTTAAATTTTAGTTGATTAATTATATTTTTTAAGAAAAAAATTGCTTCACTTGTGTCTCTATTCTTGTAAAGAATATGATAGTATTTTGAATTAAACCAATTTTCAAACCACTCCATTACAAATTTCTTTGTCTTATAGCTTCATATGTAATTACACCTGCAGCTACAGAGACGTTTAAAGAAGAAATTTTTCCATTTATCGGTATTTTAACTTTTTTGTCACACATTTTTAGAAATTCAGATGAAATACCATCTTCTTCAGATCCTAATATTATAGCAGTTGGAATACTAAAATTGGCATCATATAATTCATTTTGTGTTTTTTCTGTACATGCTAATACTTGTATTCCTGAATCTTTTATGAATTGAAGGCTAAGCTTTAAGTTCCATGTTCTACAAATTGGAATTTTGTGTAATGCTCCGGACGATGTTTTGACTGCATCTGCGTTTAGAGCAGCACTATTTTGTTCTGGAACTAATATAGTATGAACTCCAGCACATTCAGCTGTTCTTGCAATCGCTCCAAAATTTCTTACATCGGTAATTCTATCAAGCACCAGAATTAGTGGAACTTCTCCATTTTCATAAATTTGAGGAATAATATCTTCTATTTTGTGCAGATCAATTGGAGAAATAAAAGCAAAAACTCCTTGATGATTTTTTTTTGTTAGTCTATTTATTTTTTCAATTGGAACATGCTTGTAATTTATTCTTCTCATTCTCACTAGTTTCCACAGTTGAGCAAAAGAATCGTTATGTAAACCTTTCTGAATAAAAAGTTTATCAATAGTTTTACCAGCTTCTATGGCCTCAATAATTGCATGAATACCAAATATGAAGTTTTTTTCACTGTTATTCATTCAATTGGGGAGTATCTAAAATGTCTTCTTCAAAACCAATGCTGTTTTTGCCAGAAGATATTTTAATTATGTCTTTGTCAATTTTATTAAATTCTTTTGATGATTTATTAAAATGATTTACAACTGTCCTAATAGTTTTTCCTAAACTATCGTGTGCATCTTTATATGCATTCATATGGTTAGATAATTTTTCTATGTTTTTTTGAATATCTTCAATTGATCTTTCAACTTTCATATTGTGTAATGCTTTAACAGTAATTTGTAGCATTGGAAATAAGCTCATTGGTGAAACAATCATCACTTTTTTTGTGTAAGCGTATGAAACTAAATCTTTAGAGTTAATTTTTAATGTGCCAACTCGACTATTTAATAAATCTTGGTATAGACCATCTGCTGGAATAAACATATATGCATAATCGGTAGTCTTCTCATTTGGCCGTATGTATTTTGAAGTTTCATCAATTCTTTTTTTAATATCTTCTTTAAAAGATTTTTCAAGATTTTCAATCTCCATTTTATCTTCACTCTCAATCATTTTGTTATAGTTGTCCAATGAGAATTTTGCATCAATTGGAATTATAAAATCACCAACTTTGACAATAGCATCTACAGCTTCTCCACTGTTAAAGCTATATTGCATACTAAAAAGTTCTGGCGGCAAAACATTTGATAAAAGATTTTCAAGTTGTATTTCACCTAAAATTCCTCTTTGTTTTTGATTGCTTAATATTTTTTCGAGAGTTTTCATTTGGTTTGCAAAACCAAGTACCTGTTCATTGGTTCCTTTAATTTTTTCGAGCTCAGAAGTAACTTCTTTAATTACTTTATTTGATGATTCAAATTGCTTTTGCATATCTTCCTTAGAATTTTCTTGATATGCATATATGCCTTTATTTATGTCAGTAAGTTTTTTATCAATTTCTTGTCTGCTTTTTTCTGAGTTTTCACCAACTTCTTTTCTAATTTCTTGAATTTCTTGTCTTAGTGAATTATTCAACTGAATTAATAGCTCTTGTGATGTATTGTCCTTTTCTTTTTTTTTGAAAAAAAGTAGTGCAAATCCAATTAAAAGTATTAGCAGTATTATAATTTCCATAGCCTATAAAATTAATACGAAAGTACCAATTGCTACTTCGTTAAACAAGTCAATCACATCTTTATTTTTCATTCTTACACATCCATGCGAGGAAGGAACACCTATTCTTCCTTCTTCAGAAGTTCCGTGAATGTATATATACCTTTTATAAGAATCAATGTTATCTCCTTTATTGATTCCATTTTCTAAACCTTCTAGCCATAAAATTCTTGAAGTTATATCATCAGTTTTGCTAGTTGTAGTGTCAGAAAAAATTTTTGCAATTTGACCATAAAATACTCTACCGATCATTCTTCCATTTATAGGCGTTTTGTGTCCGTATTTAGAATTTATTTTATGTAAACCAGTTGGGGTTTTATTACTTCCCATTTGATTTCCAATTCCGTATTTAGATGTTGATATTTCGTATGTTTCAATTATATTTTTTGATTGAATTCTATACATTTTTTGATTTTCAATAGAAACAAATAACAAGATGTCATATTTTACATTCTTGTTTAGATAGTTATCGATCTTAGTTATAATTTCTGTCTGACTGTATGAGTTCAAACAAAGTAAAAATGTAAATGAAAAAATATATTTTAGACCCATATAATTTCTTCTTTTTTTAATTCTCTTAAAATTTTGTTAGTCTTTGAAAAGTGCTTGCATCCAAAAAATCCACGATATGAAGAAAGAGGAGAGGGATGTGATGATTTTAGAACAAAATGATTTTTTAAATCAATATTTTTCAATTTTTCTTCAGCATACTTCCCCCAAAGTATAAAAACAAGATTGCTTTTTCTTTTAACTAATTCAGTAATTATTTTAGTTGTGAATATTTCCCACCCCTGGCTTTTATGAGATGATGGCATATTCTCTCGTACTGTTAAAATAGAATTAAGAAGTAGAACTCCTTGATTTGCCCATTTTTTAAGGTCTACATTATCGGTGTTTACATTTAGATCATTGGAAAGTTCCTTAAGAATATTTTTTAATGAAGGTGGTTTTTGAGTTTCGTCATCCACTGAAAATGCAATTCCATTTGCTTGATTTTTTCCATGATAAGGATCTTGACCTATAATTATAACTTTCAAATTATTATATTCAACTTTGTTTATGGCTTCAAAAATTTGTTTTTTATTAGGAAATATTTTGTGATTTTTATATTCCGAATCTAAATAGCAAATCAAGTCTTTAAAGTATTTTTCATTAAATTCTGTTCTTAGAATATTCTGCCATTTTTTAGAAAAAATTAAATTTAAATCCATCTTTGCTTTTATCAACATCAAATATATATAACTATGACTTTTAAAATTTATTTTTAGAAAACAAAACCGTATTTTTGCAAAAAAAACATGAAAAAAATATTATTTATTTTTAGTTTGTTTACAATTATAGCACTGCTAAGTTCATGTGGCATGTACAAAGAGCCGTGTGAAGGGGTTAGTAGTATTGAAATAAAATCTGATAAAAAAATCTAAAATTGAGTTCAAAGGAAGTATTAAAAAAATGGTCAAGTGTAAGCTTGGATAACGGAAAAAGTAAATTAGATAAATCTAATTTATCAGAAAATGATAAAAGAAGAAAGCCTAAGTGGTTAAAAGTAAAATTACCAACTGGAGAAGCTTTCAAGAAGGTAAGAGAAATTACAAAATCTAGAAATCTTCATACTATATGTGAAAGTGGTAACTGTCCAAATATGGGAGAATGCTGGGGAGCAGGTACTGCAACCTTTATGATACTTGGAAACATCTGCACTCGATCATGTGGATTTTGTAATGTCAAAACTGGTCGTCCATTAGCAGTTGATACTTTAGAGCCTCTTAAAGTTGCGAGATCAATTAAATTAATGAAGGTTAAACATGCTGTTATTACTTCTGTGGATAGAGATGATTTAAAAGATGGAGGTGCAAGCATATGGGTTGAAACAATTAATACAATAAGAAAAGTTAATCCAAATACCACTATGGAAACTTTAATCCCTGATTTTAAAGGAAAATTAAAAGATATTCAGCCAATAATTGACGCAAAACCTGAAGTTGTTTCACATAATTTAGAAACAGTAAGAAGTTTAACTAGAAAGGTTAGGATTCAAGCAAAATATGATAGAAGTCTTGACACATTAAGATATTTATATGAGGGAGGTATTCGTACTAAATCAGGAATTATGCTGGGTCTTGGGGAAACTGAAGAAGAGTTAATTCAATCGATGAAAGATTTGCGAAATGTAGGTGTGAAAATTTTAACACTCGGACAATATTTACAGCCTTCAAAAAAACACTTACCAGTTGTTGAATTTATTACTCCTGAAAAATTTGCATATTTTAAAGAAGTAGGTTTGTCTCTAGGATTTGAGCACGTTGAGAGTAGTCCTCTTGTTCGCTCCTCCTATCACGCAGAAAAACACATTTAGCGTCTTAATTTATTTACAAAAGTTCTTGTAATTTCACATTACATATATTTCTATAATTGCTATATTTGTTATCTACAATATTTTAAACTGATTTAGAATGAAATTAAAATCTACTCTGTTATTACTAATTTTTTCGATTTTCTCTTTTGTATCATTTTCTCAACATCATACTTGTGGAAGTCATAATGGCTATTTAGAAGAGCAAAAAGATAAATTCCCACAATTTTATAAAAGTATAGAAGATAAAAATATTCAGCTTGAAGAGCAGAATGCAAAGCTTTTAAGTAAAATTTCACCAGATCAAAAATCTTCTGAAAAAAAAATTATTCCAGTTGTAGTTCATGTTATTCACAACTTTGGTAGCGAAAATGTAACAGATGCGCAAGTACACGATGCAATTAGAGTTTTAAATGAAAATATAAATGGGCAAGATCCACAATTTGTAAGTAGAACACCAGATGTTTTTGCTGCTGTTGTTGGTAAACCAAATTTAGAGTTTAGACTAGCAACAAAAGATCCAGAAGGGAATCCAACATCAGGAATAAATAGAATTCAATCAGAAATGACACAAGTGCAAAATCCTCGTGATCAAGTTAAGGCTATGAGTTATTGGAATTCTTACCAATATTTAAATATTTGGGTAGTAAAATCATTACCAACTGAGAATGGAGG
>JBJKXM010000047.1:0-6971 GCA_045561575.1 Flavobacteriales bacterium | reverse complement strand
GTGTCTTACTTACTTTTTCTCCCCATCCTCGTTTTGTGTTGTATGGTGATAGTTCTGAATTAAAGTTAATCGATACTCTTGAAGAGAAAAAAAGAAAATTAAAAGAAAATGGTCTGCAAAACCTTATAGTTCAAGATTTCACCAAAGAGTTTTCAAGAATTAAGTATGTAAATTTTGTAAGAGATATATTAGTAAAAAAATTAAATGTTGATTGTTTGGTTATCGGATATGATCATCAATTCGGAAGAAATAGGGAAGGGTCTTATAAAGAACTCACTGCTCTTGCTGAACTATATAATTTTAAATTAAAGCAAATTCCTCCTCAAAAAAACAATGATATTGCAGTAAGTTCAACAAAAATAAGAAACCTGCTAAAAGATGGAAATATTAAAGAGGCTAATAAATATCTTGATGATAATTTTTGTTTAGAAGGTAGAGTTGTTGATGGAGATAAAATTGGTAGAAAAATTGGATACCCTACAGCGAATATTTCTGTAGATGTAAATAAAATAATACCTAGAGAGGGTGTTTATGTAGTAAATGTTATTGTTGATAACAACGAGTATGAAGGAATGCTAAATATTGGAGTAAAAACACAAAAAATTGAAGTTCATATATTTAATTTTAATAAGAATATTTACAACAAAGTGCTTACAGTAAAGTTTTTGGATTGGATTAGGTCTCCAATAAAATTTGACAATAGTTATGATTTAAAAGACCAGCTACAAAAAGATGAAATTGCTTGTAAGTTTTATTTTAGCTAGTCTCTATAATATTATTTTCAATACACTTAACAGCGATACCAATACTGTTTTTTACATCAAGCTTTAACATAATATTTTTTCTGTGAGTTTCAACTGTTCTTTTGCTAATTTCAAGTTCCTCTGCTATTTCTTGATTTGATTTTTGATCTAAAATTTGTTTAATTATTTCTTTTTCTCTATTAGTCAATTTATATTTTAATAAAAATAAATCTGAAATATTATCTGTATTATCTGTATTATCTGTATTATCTCTATTATCAATTGAAATTTTGGGAATATTTGCATTCTTTATAAAACAACCTAAAATTGCTTCTTTTATATCATTGATGGAGCAGTTTTTAGATAGGTAGCCATCAGCTTTATTTTTTAAAGCTTGATTTACGATATTCTTATCAGTATACATTGACATCATAATAACTTTAATTTCATCATTAAACATTTTTATTTGTTTTAAAAAATCTAACCCATTGATATTTGGCATATTGATATCTAAAAAAATAAGATCAATATTATTTTTATTTTTGATATAATTCAAAGCTGATTTTGTAACATTAAAAACCCTTAAAACTCTATAATTATGAAATTCTAACAAAGAACAAAATCCTTCACCAAATACTTTGTGATCATCAACAATTACTATTCTTGGGTTTTTCATATCTATGTTATTAAAAATTTCACGTTTGCTGTAGTGCCTGAATTGTTAGAATCAATATCAAAGGTACCTTCATATAAAATAGCTCTGTTTTGAATTGATTTTAATCCTTGACCAAAATTATTTTGATTCTTCATTCCTGATCCATTGTCCTGCACAATTATATTTATATGATTGTCAATTAAAGAAACATCAATTGATATTTCATTTGCCTTTGAATGTTTAATCACATTTGTTATTAATTCTTTGGTAGTCATTATAACATTTTCAATTAAAACTTTATCGGTTATTTTGTTAATCCCATCAGGGAAAACATTTATATTTTTTTTATCAAACCCATTACACATTTCATTTACTAAAATATCTATACCGTCTTCAATGGTCTGTGAGAATTTATGCTGAACATCTAGATCTGATGAAATTTTTCTAACTTTTTCATAAATATTACTTAAAAGTTGAACTTCATTTTTCATGCCTTCTTTATTAATGAATTTCATTTTTAGGGCTATAATTGAACCTCCAATATCATCATGTAACTTCTCACTTATTTGTTTTCTTATATTAGATTCATATTTTGATATTTTGGATGCTGCTTTAATTTTTTTAAGTTGTTTATTTCTATTGACTTTGTCTGTGTAGTAAATAAGATAAATAAAACTAAATAAACAAATAAGTAACAAAACAACAGACTGCATTTGGCTTTTACTTTTGATTATTTCAATTTTGTTCTCTTCAATTTTTATTTGTTCAGCTAAGCTTATTTGGCGTATTGATAGTAAAGAGTCTAATTCTTTTCCAAGAGTTTCTTTTCTTAAACGTTTAAGAGTAATGATCAAGGAATCAGGTTCTTCATTTAAAATTAATTGTACTGATTTTTCTATTAAAGAATCAAGATCACGTTCATTGCAAATTAAACTTACTGGTGCAAAAAATAATATTATAAAAAATGATCTGATAAAATTCATGATTATTTTAATATCTCAAGTTTAGCAAATCTAAGTAATAATTGTTTTTGACCAATATTTTCAAAAAATATGGTTGCTTTTTTATCGAAATTTTCTCCATTAATTTCTATTATTTTTCCTTTGCCAAACTTAGAGTGTTTAACATGCATTCCATTTTGGATGTTATTTAAATCACTTGGAGAAATGTTTGAAACTTGAATGTTTTTATTTAGTTTTTTAAAGCCTTTTGGAGGAATTATTTTGTTCTCTGATTTTGGCTTATTTTTTCTAAAATTGTAATTAAAATTATTTTTTGGTTTTTTATTTTTTTTAGATGCAATTTCTTTTGATATGATATGCTTCTTATCTATTTCACTTAAAAATTGACTTGGCTCGCAGAAAATATAATTACCCCATTTAAATCTGCTTGAAGTGTAAGATAAAAACAATCTCTTTTCTGCTCTGGTTATTGCTACATAAAATAATCTTCTTTCTTCTTCAAGATTTTCTTGGCTATCGCCAGCAAGTAGTGAAGGGAATAGGTTTTGTTCTAAACCAACAACAAAAACATATGGAAATTCTAAGCCTTTAGCAGCATGAACTGTCATTAGCGTTACTTTGTTGTAATCTTCTTTTGTTTCATTATCTTGGTTTGTTAGCAAAGCAACATCTTGCATGTAATTAGCCAATAGATTTTCTTCATTGTTCTCGCAAAAATCTTTAAGTCCATTTAATAACTCTTGAATATTTTCAAATCGGCTAACACCCTCTGGGCTTTTATCATTGTACAAATCATTAAAGACACCAGATGATTTTGCAATTTGCTCGGCTAAGAAGTATGCATCTTTAGTTTCTAACTGAGAAATGTAGCTGCTTATTAGTGATGAAAACTCCTGAATTTTTTTACAAGTTCCATTATTAATTGTATGTTGATAGTTGTTAAGATTGTTGATTAGTTCCCAAATACTAATATTTAGATTATTTGATGTTGTGATTAGTTTTTGAATTGTAGTATTGCCAATTCCTCTTGAAGGATAATTAATAATCCTTTTTAAAGCTTCCTCATCATTAGGATTTATTGTTAAACGGCAATATGCAAGAACATCTTTGATTTCTTTTCTTTGATAAAAGGATAATCCGCCATATATTTTATAAGGGATATTTCTTTTTCTTAGCGCCTCTTCAATGGATCTAGACTGAGCATTTGTTCTGTATAAAACAGCAAAATCTTTTGGGAAAACTTGTTCTCTGAGTTTTATTTCGAAAATGGTATTAGCAACTAACCTGCCTTCATCATTATCTGAATTACATTTACAAATAATAATTTTTTCACCAGTTTCATTTTCTGTCCAGACTGTTTTTTTAATTTGATTTTCATTAAAGTCTATTAAACTATTGGCAGTTTCAACAATTGTTGATGTTGATCTGTAGTTTTGTTCTAATTTATAGCTTTTGAAATCTGGATAATCATTTTTAAAATTCAGAATATTTTCAATTTTTGCACCTCTAAAAGAATATATGCTTTGAGCATCATCTCCAACTACACAAATATTTTCATTTAATGCTGCTAATTTTTTTATAATTAAATATTGAACATGATTTGTGTCTTGATATTCGTCAATTAAAATATATTGAAACTTATTTTGGTATTTTAGAAGAGCCTCTGGAAAATTATCAAGTAAGAAATAGGTATTAATTAACAAATCATCAAAATCCATGGCAGATGCCTTTACACATCTTTGTTCGTAGATTCTGTAGATTCTTTCAAATTCAGGTCTTTTTGTTATTTTATCAGTTTGAATTAAATCACTGTGATTTTGGTAGGTTTTTGAAGTGATAAAATTATTTTTTAATGATGAAATACGATTTAAGATTACAGATACTTTATAATGATCTTTATCAAGATTTAATTCTTTAATTATACTTCGAATCAGGCTTTTAGAATCTTCACTGTCGTAAATAGTAAAGTTTTGAGGATAGTTTAATTTATCGGATTCAATTCTCAAAATTCTAGAAAAAACAGAGTGAAATGTGCCCATCCATAAGCTTGATGCAATACTTCCTCCAACAATCTCTTCAATTCTATTTTTCATCTCCTTTGCTGCTTTGTTTGTAAAGGTTAGAGCAAGGATTTTGAATGGAGATATATTATTGTTTAATAGATGTACAATTCTATAGGTTAGAACTCGTGTTTTCCCAGAACCAGCACCAGCTATTACCATCAATGGACCGTTAATGTGTTCTACTGCTTTTTTTTGTTCTGTATTAAGCTCGTCTAGATAGTTTTTCATAGTGAATTTTCACAGCAAATTTAATCTTTTTTAATACAAGAATGTGGTTGGTTTTTACTTGAGTTTATAAGCTTTTAATTTTTTTATAAAAAAAATGACTTTTAGTAAAAATCAAAATTTGTTGTTGAAATTGATTTATTAAGAAGGAAATGTATATAAGATTTACGCCCGTAAACTGGAAATTTAGATTAATAAATTGTAAATTTGGAAAAAATTTATGTCTACATGAAAAAGATTTTAGTATTAATTCTAGCTATTTTCAGTGTTTTTCAAATGAAGGCAACCCATTTGATGGGGGGTGAAATAACTTGGGAATGCATAAAGGTGGGTCCTGATGCAGGAAAATATATTTTTAAACTCAAATTGTACAGGGATTGTGATGGAACAACTCTGAGTACATTTGCTCAGACAATTTTTGTTCATGATCATCCAACCGTAACCAGTATATCTGTTGATTTTATTTCAAATACAGATATTTCACCTGATTGTGATTTTGTTAATAGTGGTAATCCTCAACTTGATTGCTCAGGAAATCCTGTTGGTGCAGTTGAGGAGTATATTTATGAATCACTACCAGTATCACTTCCTGGTTCACCTCCAACAACTGGTTGGCATTTTACTTGGGATTCATGTTGTAGAAATGGAGCCATTTCAAATTTAGTTCTTTCCAGTCCAACATCTCCCTCTGAAGGATTTACTCTAAGAGCTTCCATGTTTCCATATCTTGACAATTTAGGCAACGTTGTTCCTGCAGATCCTTGTTTTGACTCATCACCAATTTTTAATGAAAGTCCAAAAACAATTATCTGTACAGGTTATCCATTTGCATATTCACACAATGCATCAGATGATGAGCTAGATGAGATTTTTTATCAGTGGGATGAACCACTTGATGATTTTTTTGGAGTTTTTAATCCTCCTACGAACCCAACTGCATTACCGTTTATTGCTCCTTATTCTTTTGATAACCCACTTCCAGGAGGTGTTACGTTAGATACCGTAACTGGAGAAATTGCATATAACTCAACAACTTCTGGAAATTTTGTTACTGTTGTTCGAATTGATGCTTATAAATGTGGACAATTAGTAGCACAAATTTTTAGAGAAATACAAGCGGTATTAATTGCTTGTCCAACTCTTTCTGGAGGTACAAATAATATTCCTCCAACAATTACTCCTCCTTTTACCGATCCACTTACAGGTTTACCATCATATTCAACTACTGTAGCTGCAGGTGGCGTTATAAATTTTCAAATACATTCTGAAGATTTTGATGTATATCCTAATGGTGAGCCTCAAGATATTTCTTTAGAAATTACAGGGGGACAGATGGCAGGGGATTTTATTACTGTGACGGATTGTGCTAATCCACCTTGTGCGACTTTTGATAATGGAGCTGGATTAACACCACCATTTTCAAATCCTACATTTGTTGACGGGTTTTTTAATTGGCAAACGGCTTGTAGTCATGTAACTGCTAATGCTGGATGTGGAAATACTTCTAATCTTTACACATTTGCAATAAAAGCATATGATGATTTTTGCCCTGCACCTGCAATTACCTTAGCGACTATTTCTATCGAAGTTACCGCAGCAAATACTTTGCCTGAGCCTGACTTACAATGTGCCTTTCTAGATGGTAATGGTGATTTAACTCTAGATTGGAATGAGTCTTTTGGAGCTAATCCTTCTACAATATATCATATTTTTGGTTCTGACAACATTGGAGGTCCATATACCTTATTGGCTGATGTTAATTATCCAGATACCATGTACACCATTGATTCAGTAAATATTCCAAATGGTTATCAGTTTTATTACATGACTCAGGAATCAGAATGTGCCGATAATTCTCTAGAATCTGATACAATAACACCAATTGAATTTGCAATTTCACATTCTGATGTAAGTTGCTGGGATGATTCTGATGGTCAAATTACTATTGAGGTTTTAAGTACAATGTTAGTGCCATTTAGTTATTACATTGATGGTGTGCTTAACCCTAATCCAATACCATATGATACTGTTTTTGATGGACTATCAACAGGTACTTATGCTATAACAGTAAGTGATAATGGTAGTTGTCAAATTACTCAAGATATTTCCATCACTGCTCCAGGATCCCCACTTCAGTCATTAGTAACAGATTCAATGAATGTCTGTTCAAATTCTTCTGATGGTATTGCGGTAGCATCTGGGGCTGGAGGAACGCCACCATACAGTTATGAGTGGTTTGATAATAGTTTTGTTAGTTTTAGTACTAACGACACTGCATTTAATTTAAGTGCTGGTAGTTACTACTGTGAGGTTACTGATGCTA